>NZ_JAZGVT010000019.1:0-20057 GCF_036440755.1 Methylobacter sp. Wu8
TTCACCCTTTCGACCGGAAAACAGGGGCATATTTTAGCATTTCCGGTCGAAAAGATGGGCTTAAAAATAGATATTAATTAAATATTTCAATTGGATAGAGGGTTTTTCAGGAGTGACTAGTTAAAATCACCCAAAGTGGTTTTGCAGGCAAAAAACAAGATTGCCCGGCAGTTGAACATCGGAGAGCTACTATCGAAAATACATGAATTTAACAGTACGATAAATATCGGTAGTATTCAAGAAGTTATCAAAAAATTGATTGGCGATTTTGAAATCGATATTTCGGCTGCAAGCCAGTGATACCAAGGATTACATAGAAGTGTCGGGACAAACCGTTCTTTTGGTTAATTAACCCCATCTTCTAAAATGGAAGTATCAGGATGCAAGGCGTGGTAGAAGTTGGGAGTTGTCTATTATCGAGCAGCGCTTGAAATTCGAGGAAACCTTAGAAGAAAACCCAGGTTTAAAACCAAAGCTAGATGAGATATTAGCCAAAGCTTATAAATTCGCTATCATCCAAGCATCGCGCGAAACACAGTTAAGCATTAAAGTTTTTCCTGATTCGTGTCCCTGGCCATTCGAGCAAATAACCGATAACACTTTTTATCCCGAGTAGATAATCAATGCAGACAGACCGCAGGTCGTCGCGGCGTAAGCAACTGGCCGCAGGTCATTTAACTGTCCAAATAATCGGCCAACGGCCCAGCAGCGCGTGTTGAATGGCTCAATCGAATTATCGTAACGCGTAACGATAATTAATCAATCGGCTGCGCCATTCTACACCTAAACAACCGCTGTAAACGCCTTAACTCATACAGATAGGGGCAGGGAATCAGCCCCGTTTAGGTGTCGTATAATAATCAATTTCATCCTTTGGCGGGGATGGGCATAGTATTTGTGATTTTATGGCTTCATTGTCTGGCATCGTTTTAGCCTGCCATCGAATTATGCGTACATTAGCCGCTGTAAGTGCTTTATCTTTTTTAGTATCCGCTTTTTTACGATGATTTAGTGAATGTGTTGCATCGTCAAGCTCAATGATGGCTACAATACTTGAATCTTTTTTGCAAACTACAAAATCTATACTCATTCGGTTGATTCTGTTTAACCAAGCTTGATAATTATGACCTTTTTTGACTCCAAGTATTTGTGAAAGTTGCACTTGAGCAAGAATTATATGTTCAGGTAAGGATTGTATAAGCCTGAAATATAATATTTGCTCAGGTTGCGTAAGAACTTTTTTTGCGTAAAACGGCCATATTTCATTCTTACTTTTACTTTTTATTTTGATTATTAGAATAAATGTAGCGATTAATATTATAGTGAATATAAGGATAATTGGTTTCATAGTGTATTGATTTAGCAGTTATAAAAGTCGGCTAATTCTAACGCCATATTTATTCAAGAGTATCTTTTTTATAATCTTAATTAAACCGGCGGGGCTATGGAGTTTATAAATTTCGTTTTCCAGTTGCTCTATGCGTTCTGCATCTTTTCTGATCTGTAATAAACTTTCTGGTCTCCATCGTTTATTTTTGTGAATGAGTACGCCACGACTAAAAACCCATCCATCCCAGCCTGGGGAGTTAATGTATTTTCTATCCCATAATAACAAAAGGCGCTCGGCCATAACCGGAGCGCCTTCTTTATCCATTCTTTCAGTTTCTGAAATGTCAACACCGAGTAGTTCGGCGGCCTGTTGATTGTTAGGACAAATCTTATTTCGTGTATGGTAAAAGCTTGGCTTTTTTTTCGCTGCCATTATTCTGACTCCATGTAATAAAAATTAATCCTAGCGCAAAAACTATGCCGACAGACATCTCAAGCGATTTAACATAATATACATTATGCGAAGTCTTGGCGTGGACGTTTAGGCAATCCCTTTGAATTTAAACATAAAAACTTGAGCTAGAAATCATCTGTTACTCGCTGGCCGCAACATTCACCAGGTCAGTAACGTTTCAAATGCGATAACTAGACGCTGGCTGCTTCGCTGCCGACTGATACGCGTTGACAGGCTTTACAGCGGTTGATTAGGTGATGAATGGCGCAGCCGGATTGATGAATTATCGTTACGCGTTACAGTAATTCAATTGGGCCATTCAGCACGGCCTTGTTTGGCCGCTGGCCGGTTATTTGAATAGTTAAATGACCTGCGGCCAGTTGCTTACGCCGCGACGACCTGCGGTCTGTCTACATGGAGACCCTAGCAATTTAATCAGGAAAATAGGTTTTATCGCTTTGCTGTTCAAGCTCAGCAACGCGCTTAAGAGCCTCGTCTCGCTCTTGACGCAGAACCTCCAGCTGACGATAAAGATTGCTTTCATCGTCTATCAATTGATCTAAATCAGCGGGACGCTGAACCACGACACGAACGCCCTGTTCTTTCCGGTTTTTACGATATGCGCGCATACGCTCGGCGTTAGTTTTTGCGGTACCGGTTACCGGACGACCTCGGCGTTTTTCTTGGCCTTGGAACAGATCAATAGTGGCTTTGTCGGCTGAATCTATCATTTCAATCTCCCGATGCGTTTATGTTGATTTATTGTAACGCGTTACAATAATAAATATCAAGCTTTTTTATAACGCGTTACGATAATTATTTACTGTAATGCGTTACAGCAAATAAGGCGACCAAGAAAAAAGACCGCGCCGTTACTTGTCCAGGTAAAAAAAAGCCTGGCCGGTAACAGAAAGACCGGCCATATAGCCGCCCTACTCTCCGTTAGTGGCGATCATGTTTTTAGAATCAATAGACTGAGACTGATTAGACTTATCGGGAATGAAAGGGTCAAAGGCCCTGTGTTGGACGTACAAATTACACACATCAGCCGACACCTCGACCAAGGTGGCCTGTTGTGTATAACACGCGCACCGATGGTCGTCGGCCTTATTTGACTTGATACAGCCGACTATTCTCGGCATTGAAACCGGCTTAGCCAAATCTTTATAGATCGGCGCAGACCACGGAACACCGATAACAACCGGCGTGTAAGCAGTTTGCAATTGCTCTGAAGTGGTGGTTGATACCTTGTTGTTATCGATGGACTGGATGGACTGAGAGTTCGTTGAATTAAGGGGCTCTACTGATTTAACCGCATCATCAGGGTGTGCGCGACCATAAATCCGCTTGCCGATGAAAGGCACTACTATCAGTGTCAATAACACCAACGCGATGACGGCATAGAATGACAGCGGCTTACGCTTATCCTGCTTGGTATGGACTTCGGCCGAGTCATACAAATCATAAACTCGCTTCGGCAGCGTGTAAGGACGTTGCACGGCATCAGATCTTGATTGCACGTCTTGTTTGCATTCCGGCCATTCATACTCGGTACGGCCAGACCATTTAGCGACTAGATGAACATGTCGGCCAACCAGCAACCTGATGAAATTATGGAACAGGTGCGGCCCCTGGGAGATCAACCAGAAATCAACGCCATAGTGCCGGTGAGTCTCGAGGGTCGATATACTTTCGTGTACCCCTTGAGCACCGTTCGTTGGCCGCCAGATACGCTGAACTTCATCGACGACGATCAACGAGTTAGGCTCTTTCCACTTCGGCCAATCCTCAACGAATTTAGGCGGTGCGGCAGTCTTCAGCCGTGCTTCTATATCAGCATCCTGGCCCCGGCAAATGTCGCACAGCTGGGACCGGCAATAGATTGTTTCATGGGCAATGCCCCTTAGATTGCGGACACCGTGGATGAAAAACAAGCGATCAGGTTCTGCAACACGTAAATTAAGCAGCTGATTCAACAGCCAAGCGGTTTTGCCGGTTCCGGGGCCGCCAGTAACTAGGGTAATCATGTGAACTTAAGCTTTTTGACGACCATCAATGACGCTCTTGTGACTAGAGCAGACGTGATGATCGTCAATGCAGAGGTCATACCCGACAGATTGAGCAACGCCATCACCACAGGATCAACCAAGCCATAAGCAGAATCAACGTTGGAAACAACATTATCTGTTAAGGTTGATAACACGGTATAAGTGACAAAGCCCATGCCCAAGGCGGTCAAAACGCGAGCAACAATAGAGCCGGTTATATTTACTAAGAATGGTCCAAGTAACGCCCACATAAAATTAATCCCGGATAGGGCCTAAGACAATCAGACCCGCTGACAGATAGGCAAAGGTTAAAATTAACGGCGATATTTTTTGCGCAAAATCGCATTGAGCCGCATAACTCATCATGATAGTGCCGTGTGACGTGTGAATCTGATAAGGCGCAGGACACGTACCGAACGACGAACCGGACGGCAAACCAGAAGCGCTAAAACTGGTAGTGTTAATCGCCTCGGCAGATGGAACGTCACCAAATCCGGCATCGTGATCTGCTCTATTAGAATCCGCCAGCTCCTTGGTTGACTCTGAAATTGATTTCAATGCCTCGGAATCTTGCGCTTTATGAGCCTCGTCAGCGTTCTTCGTAGCATCAGACAATAACTTTTGCTTTTCAGCGGCAGCAGCGGCGGCATCAACTGCGGCGGCCTGTAACGTAGTATCGCTCGGATCAGCGGCGGCGGCAGCGGCGGCATTATCGGCAGCCGACTGTGCAGCAGCGGCAATCGATGCGGCGGCGGTTTGTGCGGCGAACGCATCATCGGAAACCTTGGCGGCCTCATTGACGTTAGATTTTTTGATGCACTGAGGGATACCGAATACATAGCCCTTGACTTGATTGGATTTACAGGCGATAGCATCGTTGGCGACGCACGTATAAGTACCGTCATCATGCTGGCCCGCCGGACAGGTGAGCGGCGCATCTGGCAGACACTTGTCATTAGCGAAATTAGCGTGCGCATGATCGGGGCAACGCAAAGGCAGCAATAGGCACGAATTAGTGGCATTCATATAAGTTTCAGCAGCCGCACAAGTAGGCGGTGTCTGACACTGACCCGTACTGCCGTTTAAAACCTTGCCGCCGGTACATTTCATCAACACCGCATATGCCGTCGCCTATATCGGTCTCGGGCGGCGTACAAATAGGACCGACATAGCATTCACCGGTCGATTTGCGGGACTGACCCTCGGGACAAGCAGGAGCATCCACACAAGTAGTACCAACCTTTACGCCACCGTGGGGGCAAACGAGAGACACAAACGGAGTGATATTTTTGTCCGTAACAAAAGCCCCGGTACTACTGTATATCTTGCACGTGTTAGCATCAGTCTCGGATAGCGTATAAGTCCAGCCCACAAAAGTGATTTGAGCCGTACAATATTTATCGAGAGACTCATAACCACCCCACGTAGTTACAGACACAGCTGGATAAGTGTCGGCATGCGCATCAACAGAAAAACACAAGAAAGCGAAAAAAATAAAAATCAGTTTGAAAACGTTATCCATGCGGCCCCACTATGGCGAGAAATACGGCCAGCAAATAAAACCCGGAAATCATAACGCCCGCCTCAACACTTTAATGCCCCAGGCTAAAGCCCAGGCCAAAACGACACCGCCGGAAACCTCGATCACGTCCACCAGCTCAACGCCGTAAAAAAAATAGGAATGACGTAGCTCATCGGCGGTCTGTAATAGATAGGCCGTACAAGTGGCCTCGGTTTGACCGTTCGACTCGACGTTGACCCCGGAAAAATGAACGCAAATTGCCATAACGAAACCTGAACCTGAAAAAGATGGGCGACGATGTACGCCGCCCGGATTGATTAAAGCGCTTTGCGCATAAGCTTAATGGAGTAAATAGCTACGATGACAACAAATACAGCAGTAGAGACTGCTACCGTGTCACTACCGGCATCACTAATCGCAGTAGTGACACCAGCAGGAACGGCGGCAAAAGCATTGCTCACCATTGCCAGTGAACCGGCAGAAATTGCAGCCAAACGAAGTTTTAATGATTTGTTCATGATATTTCTCACTTTTCTAAATTGTCCAAACGGACGTTAAAATAAGCCGCTTATAGGTGCATAAAGCGGCAATCACACACCAAAAGGTGTTTTTTGGCTTACCACACACCAACCAAAATTTATTTAGGCAAATCCTGTACAAGTTCAGGGACTGTGCCTTTAGGGATAAACAAAATGGTATTGTCGCCGGCTGACATAATGCCGATTTCAAAACGGATGTTTTTATTCAAGTGCTGCTTGAACGCTGCAATGTCATGACAGGTAAAATCCTGCAACAGCGCGCGCTTTTCGCCGCTCTGCATAATCGAATCGCCCATGATTTGAATCTTGTCTTTACCCGGCAATAAAACGCCGGTTTCAATGCCGTCCTTGCGTTCTTTAACCGGATTCGCTGTGTAAGCGTTTATCAGCTTGCCTTGACAGGTTATAAGTGCCATTTTTAATACCTCGAAAGTGATGCCTTGCGGCTTGCGTACAGCGTCACGCCGTACAGTTATTTACAGAACTCCAAGAGGCAAAACACCCACGCCCCGCTACGCGGTGCGCGGGTGCATTTGCCAAAAAGGAGGCAGCTAGTTTGGTGCTAATCATTGCCCACTGTTTTGATCGAGTGATAACCTCAGCGGCAATTGATGCAACTCCAAAAATCAGGGTGACGTACTCAAAATATTGGTTCTGTTTGAGTTCGCCGGTTTCTTTATCGATCAGGTGCTTTTTAACGAGCGTAATGGTGTGATCGATGCGCTTGGCGTCCACGCCGCCCATTATTTCTAAGTAGTCGGCCCAGCGACTTTGGTCGGCGGCTTGCCGGGCGGATTCGAGCAATTCATCATCAATCGACTCTCTAAGCTTGCGTAGTTGCCGCCAGACAGTGACAGGTGCGCCGCCTATTTGCTGAAATTGACGGATACCCCAGACACTAGCCCAGGCTTTGACACGCTGGCCGTAGGACTGGCTTTCGTGGGTGGTATCGTGTTCCGGGTCGTCAATCGAGAAGCCCAGGTTTTTACTGATGTACTTGGCGATATAGCCGGTGGCAGTTCCGACCTCAGAGTCGATTTCTACGGCGGTAAAGCGGTGCTTGTCGGCACCCTGCTCTTGTCCGTCCACTTCGAGCGCGTAGTGAGTCATGATTTTTCGTAACGCGTTGCAGTATTCCGCTTTGACGAAAAGAAGCATATGCCAATGAGGACAGCCATCATGATGAGGTTCGGCAACTCGGAAACCGAAAGGCTTGATGTCCTGACGGGCATATGCAGCCCGAATTTTAGACCACTGCTTAACAAGGTAATTCTGCGCGTCTTTGGGGGTGAGTTCTTGATATTTGTCGTTGAGCTTTACGCCTGAAAATCTGTGAAATTTGCTTGGACAAGTGATCGTGTAGAACTCGCCAACGTAGCCGTGCTGTTGGGCGTAGGCCTCAAAACCGGCCATTCTTATCATTAGCTCTGCCCGGCGATTGGTGGGGTTTGCCATCGATGATTGAACGATGGTTGCCATGTCAACCAGATCGGATTCGTTGGAAATCATGGACTGGGTTTTCAGGAACTCATTGGTTTTATGCGCCTTTTTGCCGACGCGATGCACGGTCAGGTTTGAGCTGTATTTTTCTTTGTGTTTGGCCACCCTGCCTTGATCGATTAGCTTGGACTCATCGGTGCGGCCTTGAAGCCGGTCCAGGGTGCGCCGCCACCATTTAACACACAAGAGCCGGGCTTTGTAGCCTTCATCGTTCTTGGCTTTTGGCTCGGGTATGCCATTGGCTGACAAATAGGCGGCGAGTGCTGGCCTGTCGTCCATGATCGGCATCAAGTTTTCAATGTGGTATCTAACTGACAAGTTAAGCGTTGACATGGTTAGAATCTCTGAAAATAGGGAAATCGTAGAGCGGGATGGTTGATTCCTGGTCGGGCTTTGGAAAGCTGGAACGTATCTTTGATACATTCATAACGGTGTAGAACTGAACCGACTTACAGCCACAGACACACATAAAGCGGCGTACATGAAGGCCGGGGCTGCCAGTGGTGCGACCGCGGACGGCGTGATCTTGCGGCATGATGACTTGATGACAACGATTGCAGGTTTCCATCAACGCCCCCGGCCTATCTCGCACCACTCGCACAAACAATCGAGGTGATGTAATGGTTGTTCGGCACCGGATAGATCGACATCGATAAAGCGACCATACAGCGATTCAACGG
Source organism: Methylobacter sp. Wu8 (assembly GCF_036440755.1). NCBI lineage: Bacteria > Pseudomonadati > Pseudomonadota > Gammaproteobacteria > Methylococcales > Methylococcaceae > Methylobacter > Methylobacter sp. Wu8. Next base: position 8,073 of record NZ_JAZGVT010000019.1, read on the forward strand.
CGTCATAGCGGGCCTGCGGGTCATCAATGCCGTTGAAGTGCTCTTCTTCGGCGTCGAAGTTTTCTAAATACTCGTTGAGCAGGTCTGAAAGTAAGTCCAGGTCGTCTTGGGTTAAATCGGTACTTGATATGACGGCAGGCATTAGGCACCTACCCATAGGCCGATCAAAACTGTCAACAGCATTGAGCCGGTAAAAAATAGAAGGTTACGCATGGTTGCCACCCTGCCCCACTGCATCGGAGGACAAAGAAACATAACAAGACGGAGAAGCGGAGCAACCGGCTAAATGGCCTAATTGAAAAAGCTCATCTTGGTAATTTTTAATAAACCGTGAAATCGGGCCGCTTGGAAAAATGAGCGATATACCGTCAAGGCGTGAACGCGCTTCCTGATAGGCGACGGCAATATCTGGACAATCAGCTGGATTGAAAAAATGATGACGAAATTCGGCTACAACATCGGAAACGGCGATTTTTACGGCACCTTCTGAAATGTTCATTGGTTGACACCCTGCCCTTTATCAGCCTCATAATAAAAATCTAAATAAGTTCTACAGGCATCACAAGCGCAATAAAAAGGATGCGATGAAACATCAGTTTGAGTAGTGCCACCCTGCCCCGGAGCCTCGGGGATATGAGCAGAATGGCGGCAAGCGTCCCCGATATTCGTAAAAAGAAATTGAAGCTTGTTGTAAAGTGCTTGATGACCGCACAAATAAAACTTAGTGTCATATAAGCCACGAAGCAGCATATCTTGCTCTTCGGGTGTTAAGGTGAACGTGATCGATTCACGCGCTGCTGGGGTTTGAGTTGGTTTCATAGGCTTGCCCTCTATGTGTTAAAAATAGCTATCAGTCTGGTAGCGTTGACAGATTGTTAGCTAGAGAAGATCATTAAGTCAACAACTTTTAGCTATCAACTTGAGAGGCATTGAAAGAAATGAAAACGATAATCAACTATCTTGATGATTTAAAAGAGAAATATGGAAGCGACTACAAAACAGCAAAATTACTAAAAACTGGAACAGGTGCTATTTCAACAATAAGAAGCCGCAGCCAATGCGGCGATGAAACAGCAATAAAAATTGCTGATCTGCTAGGAATTGATAGAACAGAGGTTTTAATTGCAGCAGCAATTGCAAGAAGTGAAGGCGAGGTAAAAAAGAGCTGGGAAACAATATCGAAAATGTCAGGAATTGCTGCAAGCGTTGCGCTTGTAGGTGTGCTAACACTAGGAAATTCAAGCATTGGAGCGGATTTAGAGTTAATCCATTCAACTACCAAGTCTGTATATTATGTTAAATTATATCAGCGCCTATATACGCCAAGATTGGACATTGGCTAAAAAAACATGGGTATCCCTGGTGTAACTTCCGCCTAATCATACGAACATGTGTAGACTCGTTTCGGCAGCGTGTCCCCGCTATTGATTTTTTGACACCTTGTCCACCCAGCTGCCGCCAAAGGCTTTGTATAAATTGATCAGCGCCTGTAACGAATTACTGCGGGCCGTCGCGTGAGAGAGCTTTACGTTGAACAGGTTGCGCTGTGCATCCAGCACTTCCAGATAATTAGTAAGACCGTTGTTGTAACGCAGCCATGCCAACTTTAAATACTCGCTTAAAGCAGCTTCCTGCAGGCTAAGTGCCTGTACCTGTTCCCGGGTTTTACTATTATCTATCAGCGCATCCTCGGTTTCCTTGAAGGCTTGAAGCAAGATGCTCTGGTAATTTAATAACGCCTGTTGTTCGCGAGCTTCGGCAGCTTTTACTTGTCCTGCGATTTTGCCTGCGGTAAACAAAGGCATCGCCAACGCTACACCGTAATTCCACATGCCTGAAGGTCCCGACAGTAATTGGCTGAAATTGGCGCTGGCAGTGCCAAACGTTCCGGTTATCGTGAATTTTGGGAAATATTCACCTTTCGCAACGCCGATATTGGCATTAGCAGCAATTAAACCCTGTTCTGCTTGACGTATATCCGGGCGGCGAGCTAACAATTCGGATGGCAGACCGGCAGGCACGCCAAGTAAATGCAGTTCGGCTAACGGTAAGCCGCGTTCTATAGCTGCGGGATTATGGCCCAACAAAACACTCAGTTCGTGCTCTTTTTGAGCTATCAGTTTCTCCAGTTGCGGTATGATGGCGGCGGCGTTATGAACCTCGGACTCCGCTTGCCGCACCTGAGCTTTGGAATTAAGCTCACCGTCGAAACGCGCTTGGGCGATACGGTAAGCTTCCCGGCGGTCGACCAAGGTTTGCTTGGCAATTTCCAAACGTACATCCAGTTCACGCAGTTGCACATAGGAACGCGCCACACCGGTGGTCAAAGTCAGCACCACAGTACGACGAATTTCTTCCTGCGCATAGAGATTGGCCCGGGCCGCTTCAGTGGCGCGCCGTAACCTGCCCCATACGTCTATTTCCCAAGACAAATTTAAAGTGGATTGAATGCTGTCATAAGCGGGTGTGGGGGCAGCGCCGTAAGTTGTTTCCGAATCTTTTTCCTGCTGGCCGAATGCATTGGCGCTAATTTGCGGAAACAAGTCGGCACGGGTGATGCTGTATAGCCCTAAATATTCTTCGACGGTAGCCGTGGCGATCAGCAGATCTTTGTTATACCGTAGCGCCTGCTCAATGAGTTTGGTCAGATGGGGGTCGCCGAATTGCTCCCACCAGCTAGTATCGCTAGCTGCAACGGTTTCGGCTGCGGCAAAACGCCAAGCATCCGGTATTGATCCGGTTGGCTGTTGGTAATCAGGACCGATCATAAAACAGCCGGTTAGCGTTAAGGGCAACAATAAGGAAATAGGACGGTAGCGCATGATTAGACTTCTTGTTTTGCAATAATGCTATCGGTGTGTTTCGGCGCTCTGATCCTCTCCAATAACACGAAAAATAACGGTACAAAAAATACGGCTAACAGGGTAGCGCTGACCATGCCCCCCATTATCCCCACGCCGATGGAGTGCCGGCTGTTTGCACCTGCGCCGGTACTGAGGACCAAGGGTAGTACACCAAGAATGAAAGAAAATGATGTCATCAGAATCGGACGAAAACGAAGCCGACAGGCTTCAAGTGCCGCATCCGCAACATCCATGCCCTGCCCGTTTTTTTCCGCCGCGAATTCGACGATGAGTATGGCGTTCTTGGCGCTCAGTGCGATCAGCGTGACCAAACCGATTTGAAAGTAAACATCGTCCTCCATGCCACAGGCCCAGACGGCCAGTAAAGCTCCGAATAAACCGAAAGGAACCGCCAACATGACGGCGAAAGGCAGCGCCAACCGTTCGTATTGAGCGGCAAGAATCAGGAATACCATAATAATGCCGTAGATAAAGGCCGAGCTCGATGAACTGCCCGCAGCCTTTTCCTGAAATGACTGTCCGCCCCAGGCGAATGACATACTGTCGGGTAAAACTTCTTGCGCAGCTTGTTCCATGGCCAACATGGCTTGGCCGGAACTATAGCCTGCTGCCGCGCTGCCGTTGATTCGCGCCGCAGGGAAACCGTTGAAGCGGCTGATGGAGTTAGGACCATTGGCGTAGCGTACTTTAATCAGGCTGCTTAGGGGTACCATCGAACCGGACTGGCTGCGAACAAAAACTTTTTCGATATCCTCGGGACGGCTTCGATATTGCGGATCTGCCTGCAGCAGCACCCGGTAGGTGCGGCCAAACTTGTTGAAATCGTTAACGTAGGTGGTGCTGAACATGCCCTGCAAGGTATCGAACACGTCATCGATAGCAACCCCCATAGCCCAAGCTTTTTCTCGATCCAATGTAATGGATAGCTGCTGCGAGTTGGAGTTGATTGATGACGAAACGCCCGTTAGTTCATGGCGTTGGCGGGTTTTTGCAATAATTTTTTGGGTCATGGCTTCCAAAACGGCGGTATCGCCGGCACCTTGATTAAGCACCCAGAATTCGAAGCCGCCAACCACGCCGAGACCGGGTATGGCGGGAGGATTCAACAACGTTACCAGCGCTTCTTTGACGCTGGAAACTCGTTTAGTCAAGATAGCCATCACGTTTTCGGCTTGCAGCTCGGGCTTGACTCTGTCTTTCCAGTTCTTCAGGGAGAGGAATAACAGCCCGGCATTGGTCGCGCTGCCGCCATCCATCAGGTTCATGCCGGTAATAGAGACTATATCGCGTAATGCCGGATTATCTTTTACCAAGGCTTCCATTTTCTGCATGACTGCACTGGTGCGATCGACGCTGGCCGCATCGGGCAGCATAACGATGGTATACAAGGTGCCTTGATCTTCTGGAGGAACAAAACTGGTGGGTACGATTTTAAACAGGCCGACAATAACGGCAATCATGCATAGGTACAGCATGATGCCGGTGGTGGCATGCCGAAAAAGCCAGCGAACCCCCCCCAGATAGCGCTGGGTGGCTTTTTCCAGAGCGGCGTCGAACAATAGAAAAAAGCGTGATTTCCGGTGTTCGGCCGGTTGAATAAGGATGGCTGCCAGTGCAGGACTCAAAGTGAGGGCAACGACAGCGGATAGCGTGACCGAGATAGCGATAGTGATTGCGAATTGTTTATAGAGTTGTCCGGTCATGCCGCCAAGGAAAGAAACCGGAAGAAATACGGCGATCAGCACCAATGTCGTGGCAACGACCGGGCCTGCGACTTCGGACAACGCACGAGTTGCAGCATCGCGCCCTTTAAGTCCAAGTTCGCGTATGTTGCGTTCGATATTTTCAATCACCACGATAGCATCGTCGACCACCAGTCCGATGGCCAGCACCATGCCGAACAGGGTGAGCGTGTTAACCGAAAAGCCCAGCAGGTACATACCCGCCAAAGTGCCGATAATAGATACAGGCACGGCTAAAATAGGAATAAGCGTGGTTCGCCAATTTTGCAGAAACAAGAACACGACCGCGACGACCAAAACAATCGCTTCAAACAACGTGTGAATAACTTCCTCAATGGATATGTTGACAAACTCGGTGGTGTCGAAAGGAATTTCATAGCTGATACCTGCCGGAAACGTCGCGGACAGGCGATCCATGGTTGCCTTGACTTGGTCTGCGACATCCAGCGCATTGGCGCCGGGTTGCTGATATACCGCTATCAGGGTAGCGTTTTCGCCATTAAGCCGGGTCAGCATGTCATAACTTTGCGCACCCAGTTGCACCGTTGCGACGTCGCGCAAACGGATGGCGGCGCCGTCATTGCTGGCGCGCAGGATAATATCTTCAAACTCTTTCGGGCTGGTAAGCCGCCCTTCCGCCGCCACAGGCAAGGTGAGCACGACCGGTTGGGACGTCGGCTTTTGGCCAATCTGGCCGACGGCGAACTGAGTGTTCTGCTGGGATATTGCGTTGCGTATGTCCGCCGTGGTGATGCCGAAATGCGCCATACTGTCAGGCTTTAGCCAAATGCGCATGGCGTAATCGGAGGAACCGAGCGGAGCAACTTGGTTGGCTCCAGGAACCTGCTTGAGTTTGTCCACCACATGCAGACTGGCGTAGTTGCTGACATAGGTGGGATCGAAACGGCCATCCGATTTGATTGCCACCAGCAGTAAAATATTGGAAGTAGACTTTGTTACAAATATGCCGCCCCGGCGTACTTCGTTCGGCAGTTGCGCTTCAGCCGTTTTAACGCGATTTTGTACGTCGTCATGAGCCTTATCGATATCCGTGCCGATGTCGAATACGATGCTCAGGTTCAGTGAACCATTGGATGAACTGGTAGAGTTCATGTAAAGCATGTTTTCGGCGCCGTTGACTTGCTGCTCAATGGGCGCGGCGACGGTTTGAGCTACGGTTTCGGCACTGGCGCCCGGATAGGTGGCGGAAACCTGGATTTGCGGCGGAGCAATATCGGGAAACTGCGCCACCGGCAGTTGACGCAAAGCCAACAGGCCGGCCATGACGATGACTATCGACACTATCGCAGCGAAAATAGGCCGGCTGATAAAAAATCCAATATTCACGACTGACCGCCACTGGGAACGCCGGCAGGTTGCTGCGGCTTTACAGGCATATTAGGCACTACATGGCTCATACCGTCCACGACCACCTGCTCTCCGTTTTTTAAACCGCTTTCGATAATCCAGTCATCGCCGTACCAATCGCCCATTTCAACCGGTCGTATTTCCACTCTATTATCAGCGCCGACCACATAAAGGTACTTCCCTTGTTGTCCCTGCAATACTGCGCGTTGAGGCACCAAAATGGCGTTGGGTCGAATGGCTCCTTTCAATTTAACCCGTACAAACTGACCGGGAACCAATTTCAGATCGGGATTCGCAAATACGGCGCGAAAACTGCTGGTGCCGGTTTCGATAGAAATTTTCTTTTCGGAGAAATCCATTTTGCCGCTAAGTGGATAGACCGAACCGTCCGCTATATGCAGTTCGACCACAAAATTAGCGTTTTCAGGTATCAGTAACCGTTTATTTACGACGTCTTCGTTGTTTTTCAGCAGACGGGTTTCCGAAACGTTGAATTTGACCCATATCGGGTCGGTCTGGGTTACCGTGGTCAGCAAACCATCCTGACCAGGACTGACAAAACTGCCATCGGCTTTTGTTGTCCGCCCGCTTATGCCGGTTAATGGTGATTTGATCGTGGTGTAACTTAGATTCAATTCCGCTGCCGTGACATTTGCCCGAGCCGTCAGCACCGCTGCATCGGCTTCTGCCAAGTCGGAATCCGCATCGTCTACGTCTTTTTGGCTGACCGCATTTTGCGATATCAGGTTTTTAAGTCTTACCACGTTCCGTTTTGCGTTTTGTTGCCTGGCTTCCTGTTGAACTAAAGTGCCTTTTGTTCCTTCCAGGGCGGCGGCAAAGGGGCGCTCGTCCAACTGAAACAACACTTGTTCTTTCTGTACCAGTGTACCTTCTTCGTATAGGCGTTTTTCAAGCACACCTTCAACGCGAGTACGGATTTCCACAAGGCGGGAGCTTTCCGTTTGGCCGACGAATTCCCATTCTATAGGGATCGTGCGCTCTTCAATGCGCTGTATGATGACCTCAGGCGGTGAAAATTCAGGTGTTGCATGTTGCTCTTGACACGCAGCCAAGACTAGCGCCAGTTGGCAAAGAAGCGTCCAAAGAATTGGTAGGCGCGAATTGAGTTTCACGATGTGCCCCAAATTTATCCGGTTACAAGATTAGAATGAACAGCAAAGGTTATACAGTAAAAACATCAGCATAGCTTTTTTGTGGCGCATGACTTGGAGGGATGTTTTGTAAGAACAATTGCTTATGATTTAGTGAGGTTTGTTTGACTTCAATTGATATTGTTTTTCATTTTAATACGATTATTCGGCGGATGCGACATTATTATCTCTACTAAGGTTTATTATTTCTACTAAGTTTAAGTATGTTCGACGTAAGTTTTTGCAATGGCCCAATAGCGGAAAAAACAAACTCAAGGCATTACTGATACTCGTTAAAATTTAATTACTTACCCAAGCAAATACGCAGAAATGAATCCAGGATGAGCAGTTTTTTGGAATGGCGTAAAAAACAATCTTGATGCGGCTCATTCATTATGTTACTCTCCGAAAAAAATAGCACTTTAATAGGGGATAATATCGTGACATCTGAACAACAAATTGAGTCAAACGCACTTCAATCCGAAGACGCCCAAGTTTCTCGCGAACAGGCAGCTAATCTTGTTATTAGTAAATATACCGGCTGGGCGGCTGGATCTGGCGCTATTCCTTTCCCTTTCTGGGATGTAGCCGCAATCGCCGCTGTTGAAATAAAAATGGTCAATGAGCTATTGGATATTTACGATAAACCTTTTTCTGAATCGAAAACCCGCTCAATTCTGACCATTCTGATCGGCAGCCTTTCGCCTCAACTGCTGGTCGGAGTAACGGCCGCCACACTGTTCAAAGTGATACCCGGCATAGGTTCTGCCTTGGCCGTCATGAGCATGCCTATTCTTGCAGCCGCATCCGCCTATGCCGTTGGCCAAGTAATGGTAAATCACCTGAAAAACGGCGGCGACCTGACTAATTTTGACCCAAAAGCTAAATTAGATGATTTCAAAGCCTACTTTAAGGAAGGCAAGAAAAAAGTCGATCCTGCTGCTACAACATAAACTTTAACTGCGCCAAACAACGCACATAATCACGTTTAAAATTTAAAAATTGTTTATTGAGACTTTAAACCCCTGGTTCTGTCATATAAATAACCAGGGGCCTATCTCTATTATCCTCTTAAATAACCCCATTCTATTCAAATTCCAGCCTATCCAGACTAAGTTTCATTCACTTGAATGAATCGCACGCCTCAAGAGCTTTAGTTATAGCTTACCGTTTTTGAGCAATGTATGGGGTTGTTGTTATAATAAAAAAATTGGGTTTGTGCTGTCACAAGTCTTTAAATACTTCGAAGATCACGTTTACTCAGTGTAACCACGGACTTATTTTCTTTACTTATGAAGTATCGTATTCAGTGCAATAAAAAAAAATGTATTTGCCTATTTTACTGATTACTAATATATCAATAAAGCTAAAGCTTTGTTGGCGACGTTACACTAGCGTTTAATGTCATTAATAAATTTCATGTTTCTTAAAAAATTAATATTAAAAATAATAAAACGCCAATTATTTGCAAATCGTTAGCCCGATATTAATGCGAGTATGGAAGCGCAAAAACATATCTTTGTAAGCCCGAACGTCTATAGCTTGAACGAAATAACCCAAATTAATTAACCATATGTCTGCACAAAACGAACAAGCAATTGCCTTCGGACAGGGCATTTCAATACAACTGCCTAATCAACAACTGCATAATTGCTTCGAGGCCTTGGTTGATCAACAGCCAGATGAGCCTGCAATCATCTTTAAAAACAAGACATTAACTTATTGTCAATTGGATCAATCGTCTAATGCTCTCGCCAATGCCTTGCTGAAGCGATCAATTAGAACGGAAGAACCTATAGGTGTGTTGGTAGAACGCTCTGGATCGCTCCCAATTGCTTTTCTAGCTATTTTAAAAGCGGGAGGTGTTTATGTGCCTCTGGTCCATGATCATCCATCCAATAGACTTGCCAATATCGTTGAACAGACGGGTATGCGGTATTTAATCGCACTGGATGGTTTGGAGCCGGCATCGGAAATTCTTAACGCGTTAGCAGCCAATAATGACGGCATTGCTGAGATTTTCCGGACCGAGGATACGCGGGAGGGAATCTTCGCGCGGCCTGATTTAACTGTTAGCTCATCGAGTCTCGCCGCTATTTTGTTCACCTCCGGCACAAACGGCCAACCCAAAGGAGTACTCCTTCGGCATGATGCCTGCATCAACATGGTGTGCGGTCACTTAGCCGCTCAAAATATCACTTCAAAAGATCGGTTGCTGCTTTCAAGCGGCCCAGGCTTCATTCTAGGATTTCGTGAGCTGTGCCTGCCGCTGTTGTCCGGAGCCGCTTATGTTGCTGTTACTCGAAACGAAATAGACAACCCTGACCGGCTACTCATGATTATGTCGCAGCATAAGGTCAGCATAGCGCTTTTCACCCCCTCTTATTTGCGCCTTTTACAGGGTAAGCTATCCAGTGGCCTGCGCTGTATCATGACGGCCGGCGAGCATCCCGATGAAAATAATGCCCGTCATTATGCCAAATCGATTGACTATTGGAACATGCACGGCGCCACCGAAGTGTGCGGCACGATATGCATGTACAAGGTCAATCCGAACGATGCGGGGACGTTGCCGAGCGGGCGGCCTTTCAATAATACAAGCGTTTATCTGCTTGATGAACACGGCGATGAAGTGCCGCAAGGCGAAGTGGGCGAGATTCATGTTGTCGGTACCGGCTTAGCCAACGGCTACCTGAACCAGCCCGAACTGAGCGCACAAATTTTTGTGCAAACAAAGTTTGGACGGGCCTATAAAACCCGTGACATGGGGCGTTGGCGTGCTGACGGCAACCTGGAAACAATCGGCCGTTCTGACGATGTCATCAAAGTTTCGGGCCAAGCGGTTGCTCTGAGCGAAATTGAACGCACTCTTTTGCGCCACCCAAAGGTCAAGCAAGCGGCTGTCATTCAAAACGGCAATACGCTTGTTGCGTTCCTAGAATGCGGAGATGATTCACCAGTAGATTGGCGAGACTATTTGTCCTCGACCCTTCCTGCGTACATGATCCCTTCATCAATTAACCGGCTGGAGCGCTTGCCTACCAATTCTTCCGGCAAGATAGACCGTCAGGCGTTATTGACCACGGCAAAGAGTTTTCCCCGTACTATCAGCGCCCCTCCCGACGGGCGTATAGAACAAGAAATAGCAGAAGTCTGGGCCGACATTCTTAAATTGGACGCGATTGGCCGTCATGACAATTTTTTTGCAATTGGCGGCACCAGCTTGCTTGCCATTGCAATCAGCCAGCAACTCCAGTCTATGGGCTATGCCGTAACAGTGCCGGCCCTATTGGTTAATCTGACTGTTGCCGGTTTGGCCGATCACCTGTCGCAAGTGTCCGCCGAAGCGCTTGCACCGGTCGATAATATTTCAACCAAAGGACAAGAGGATTTCTGGATTGGCGCCCAATTGGGGGTTTTGCAATCAAGCATGTTGATAACGCGCCTGTTGCGGATTAGCGGCGATTCGCCAAGCCAAGAAACATGGCGGGCGGCGTGGCAAAAATTATTGGAGCGCCATAGTGCGCTACGCACGGTATTTTACCAAGACACAGACGAAAAAATACGCTGGCAAACCGATGCACTGGATAAGCTTCCCGCCGAATCGGCTTTAAAAATAGCAAGCTGCAACTCGCTGGAGGACGCAAGCGAGCGGGTCGCTGCTTGGGCTTCTATCCCGTTTGACCTGAGCAAAGCCCCTTTGGCTCGGGCCGGCTTGATACAAACCCCGGAAGCGCAACTGTTCTGGTTCGCTCTCCATCATGCTGTTGTAGACGGTTTGTCAGCCAGGATTTTACAGGAGGAGTTATATGCTTTATTGCAAGGTAAAACCCTCCCTCCCGCTGCCGACGGCATAAATTTGGCATGCGCCGCAGAACAGGCCTATCTAAGAACGCCGCAAGCGGAAATAGACAGGCATTTCTGGCAAGAGCACTTAAAAAATACGGTTGTAGGCACCAACGGGAATGCATTTAATGCATTTGCAACGGATTTTGAACGGCCACTTATTCCGACAAGCAAAGCGGCCAAATCATTGACCGAACGGCTTGATGCGCCATGCGTGGAAGCGTTAACCCAGCTTGCCCGCAGCCAAGGCGTGGGGATGCACTCGCTATTGCTGGCCATACTTGGCGACGAGGCAAGAAGACGAAGCGGCCGGACAACCCTGATTATTGGCAGTGCAATATCCATGCGGCCTGCCGGCGCGGAACAGGCGGTCGGGCTATTCGTTAACCTGTTGCCGTTGGTGTTGCATGGCGATAGAAGCGATCAATTCGATGCACAACTTCACAACGCCCAGTCGACGCTGAATACCGCAATCCAGTCGATCGGCACGCCCTCATCGCAAATATTGCGCGATTTTCAAAATAGAAACCCTGATGTTTTGCCGCTTTCGCGCACCTCTATTTTTGATGTTTCCTTAACCGCCAACACATCGCGCATCAGTGAAGCTAAGGATGCAGCATTTAGTCTTGCTCCGCAGGCCTTACCCGGCGAACTGAACCCGGTTCCCAGCGGTATCGATTTGGCTTTCTCCCATGAGCCTGATTTACAGGGCGGGCTGATATTGACATTGGCTTGGAATCCCGAGCTTTATCGTCAAAGTACGGCCCAGTCCTGGCTGACTGCGTTTAAAGAACGGGCCGTCTGGCTGGGCGCCGATCTGTCCCGCGCCCAAAACCCGATGCCGCCCTTGCTGCCTTTTGAGCAGCAGCTGCTGCAAAAATGGGAGCAAGGGCCTGCGCTTCCGGTGCCTGAACGTTGCTTCCAGCAAGTCTTCGAGGCCTGGGCTCAAAAGACGCCGCTTCATCATGCCGTCGTCTGCGAACATGAAACCGTCACTTACGCCGAACTGGACCG
>NZ_JAZGVT010000029.1:0-29848 GCF_036440755.1 Methylobacter sp. Wu8
AAGTTTTATTTTTCATTTTTTAACCATGAAGGACATGAAGCGGCATGAAAGGTTTAAGTCTTCATGTCCTTCATGCTCTTCATGGTAATTGCCTAAATTAATTTATGCACGATCCTTAGTTTAACGGTATCTCCCCCCCAAATGGTTTTTTATGTTTTGTTTTGAATAAAATCGTTTTACCAAAGATAAGCACTCGCCATTTTTCCCATTATTTCAAACTCGAATACTCTTTTTGCCGCAGTGCCGGCGACGCCATAGCAAACGTGTAAGGGCAGTAAGTGCTCAGCTCTTGGATGGCAGAATCTTGCGGCCGGGGCGCTATCCCAATTTTTCAACCGTTGTTCCCGCTCCGCTTCAGTCAACTGACTGTTAGAGCAGGTATCAATCAGCCATTGCTCGAAGGACTCATTCATAGATCGGGCTTCTTTTGTCGATGGCGCAAAAAATTCCTTGAGATTATGGAATGAAAACCCGGAACCAATAACAAGAACGTTCTCTTGTCTCAAATCAGCTAAGGCCTTGCCAATCTGGATATGCTCTTCGGGCTGCAAACTATCGACCAGAGACAATTGGACACAGGGGATATTTGCATTGGGATACATAAGCTTTAATGGCACAAATAAACCATGATCAAAACCTCGCCGGTTGTCTAACTTTGCGTCAATACCGGCTTTTTCCAACAGATTAAAAATCTTATTCGCCAGCTCAGGCGAGCCCGGTGCAGAATACTCGATTTCATAGGATTCTTTGGGAAACCCATAATAATCGTATATCAATGCAGGAGATGCCCCGCTGGTAATGGTTGGCTTCCCCTCTTCCCAATGCGCGCTAATGACTAAAATAGCGCTGGGCTTTGCAAGTGTTCGAGTAATCTCCCTAATAATATTGATCATGTTCCGGTGGCCTTTATCTCCAAGCAAGGGTAAAGGTCCTCCTCCATGAGAAAGGTACACAACAGAACTGGGTAAACTATTTGATTCGCTGTTCATGATTGCTTGGCCAATGTGCGTATTACTGTGATCGCCCCGTGTTACCAGATGATACTTGTGTAACCTGTATGCAAGTACGCGCCTCAAATCCACGATGAGGGCGGTCTGGAAAGTCGGCGACGAATCGTTACAACGCGCGAGCAGGCGCGTCGTACTCCTTAATAACGATAACAGTAACCTGTTACCGTTGTTTATTTATATTCTGATATGGGGCTTTAACCAAAGGTTTATTCCTTGACGGCTTCAACGGCAATGGTAAGGGTAAGGGTAACTTCGACAGGCTCAGGACGAACGGTAACATATTGATTCCGTTCGTGGTGAGCTTGTCGAACCATGAACGGAATCAATATGTTCAGCACTTCCTTAGATAACGGCTAGCCAATTCCGGGTTCAGGACAAAACCAGCGGTCCGCTGCCTGGGGGCTGATGTTCGTTCTGTAACCGCGTTGTTACGCACCGCCTCGATAAATTCCGAATAGGGAATCTCGTTTTGCTGATTGTATGCAAAAGAAGTGGCATTAAACGCCGCAAACATCGTAATGCCGATCACAACCAGTATGAACAACAGAGGGATTAATAATTTTTTCATGGGCGTCGCCTCTTAAGGCAAAGGGCAAAAATGCGCTGATTCGATGTTTGGTTTTTTTCGCCTTTCAAGACGGAGGTTAGCCTCGTATTCGTCGCCACCGACCGTGGTATAAAAAAGACCCGCATCACCGATTCGCCACTTGGCGAACGAATCTACAATCACGTTATTTCGGAGGTAAGAAACGCTCGGACTTGGTGTCCAAGGTCAGCACACGCGCATCAAATGCACTGACTTTATTGATGATGAGAGTCTTAAAAAAATGGAGTCCCGGTGTAAAGTCGCAGGCAACCATTTCCCCGAGACAATAAAGGATGGCTTTACGGCCATCCTTTATTTAGAGCGATTAGTGGTTAGCCGCGTAGAGCTGTTTGATTTCTTTATACCGGTTTAAGGCATCAGCCAAAGACTCTTTCGCCGCTTGCGGCTCATTGTTCGACAAAGCCGTGCGCGCTTGCTTCAACACATTGCTGGCTTGATTGCGTTTTAAATCAAGTACGTTATTGGCAATATCTTTTTGCAATTGGCGGGCATCGGTGACCATATCGATAACCGCTTCGTTGCTAGCTCCAGTGTCCAGAGCGGCTTTAGCCTCTTCCACTTTCGCCAGCGTATTGTCGATAGCCGCCCTAACGTCTTCATACGAAGGATTCGCTACCGCAAAAGCGGTTGATGTCATTGCAGTCATAACAATAGTAGCCAGGATTTTTTTCAATGTGTTCATGGGGGTAAACCTCATAGTTGATAAACAGAATATTGATACTTAACGATTCATGAACTTTGCTGTAAGAAAGATTCGAGTCCTTCGCTAGGTATGGTTATAGTCTAGCAGATTTAGTCCTGATTAGAACTATTATTTGTTCTAATCAGGACTAATTTTTTATGGGACCTGTTTTTCCAGTCGGCAACCCCACTCGCACTTGTCGATATAACTGTTATTTATCAAAGTATTATACTCGAATGCATACAAAATTAAGCAGTCCCTGACTACGCTCGCCTGAAGCTGCATCGTCGGCAAGTCTTGCCGAAAACACCAAAAATAACCCGGTGCATAGGCAATAAATAAGATAAATGTTTTGACGGTAGAGCGGATGTGATGAGCTTACCGACTTGCTGCATAATCTTTAAAAATCTTGAGGTTAAATTTAGTTAGGGTTACTATTTCGTACTAGCTAAAACAATAAACTGTAAAAATATGACTTCTACCTCAACATTCCCAACCGTGCTGCGTGAACTATTAAGGACGCATCAAGCGTTTTTAGCCTATGCAGCAACCCATGTTCACACGCTGGATCTGACGCTGCCGCAATACGACATCATCATCACCTTAGGCGACACGCCCGGTATGACTTTCAAAAAACTGGGCGAGAAAACATTAATTACCAAAGGGACGTTAACCGGCGTAATCAGCCGCCTGGAAGACAAAGGACTGGTGCAACGGGTGGCTTCGGAAACGGACGGCCGCAGTCAGATTGTGCGATTGACTGCGACGGGTGAGGCTTTATACGAACGCACTTTTCCCGAGCATCTGGTATTCATTAACCGGATATTTAATGACTACTCCCCGGAAGACGTAGAGAACCTTGAATCCACCCTGTTGCGGTTACACGAAACTGTAACCACATTGCGCAGCAACGGGAGCGGAAAGCTTGCCGATGAAACCGATGAGTAGACCATTATTTGTAAAGCGCTGAACTTGATCTGCCAGTTTCAAAACATTTGTTGTAACTATTCAGCACGAAGCACAACATCCCTCTCCTGCTGGAGAGGGTAGGGTGAGGAGAATCAAAATAAAGCTTTTTGCTATTTAAATTCTCCTCACCCCGGCCCTCTCCATCAGGAGAGGGAGCAAGTTCTCCGCGATTTTCGATTTGCTGAGTAGTTACCATTTGTTTAGATTGAACCTGACACTGACGGTCTCAGTTGGGCCATAAACTGCCTGTAGTGACTGGCAGCTTTATGACGATGAATAATGGCAGAATGAAGTACGGTAAAGCTTGGGCGAAAGTCTGGAAGCCTATATATGATAAAAAGCATTACCCTCTGCACATCACAAAAATCAAACCTTATAAACAGGTTCAATATAATTACGTTATCAAATCCAATATTTCAAACCATTGGTATTTGATATTGCCAGGAGACATTTTCTGAAACAATCCTTTTATGACCTAAATTATTCCGATTTAGAAACAATTATAAATCAGAATAATTTAAACCCCTCAGCAGCGACAGTTCTTTTTAATTGGCATTATAAGAAAAAAGAAGGTACTCAATGCCATGATAAAATTTCCAAATGTGCATCGGCCTTTTTTCAAAATAATTTCGACTTTTCTCTACCCGAAATCGATACGGTTCATGAGTCAAAAAAAGATCGAACAGTAAAATTTCTTTTTAAGCTTAAAGACAATCATAAAATTGAAACCGTCCTTATTCCGTTTCATAATAAATATTCTATTTGCCTTTCATCGCAGGTTGGCTGTGCAATGAATTGTTCTTTTTGTTTTACCGGGAAACAAGGACTTAAAAGAAATTTGACTACAAGTGAAATTGTTGGCCAGTTTCTACAGGCCTGGCGTTGGTTAGCGAAAAACAGACCTGGAGAACAGAGAATTTTAAATATTGTTTTTATGGGACAAGGCGAACCTTTACACAATTTTGACGCCGTCAAAAAAGCGTGCGAAATATTTTTATCAAAACACGGAACTTCAATTGGTGTTCAAAAAATTACTATTTCAACGGCCGGTTATATTCCCGGACTTAAAAGATGGAGCCAGGAAATTCCTGGAGTGAACCTTGCGTTATCCCTTCATTCACCCTTTAAAGAAAAGAGGAATGAACTTATTCCCATTAATATGAAATATCCGCTGGATGAAGTGTTGGCAACTATTGACAAGATACCTTTAAATAAAAAGCAATTTATTACTTATGAATATATTCTGATAAAAGATTTTAATGATTCTCAAGATGATGCTAAAAAGTTGGGAACGATACTGGCTGGTAAAAGGGCTTATATAAACTTAATTCCTTTTAACTCATTCCCAGGATCACATTATAATCATCCTGATTTGGATAAAATTGAAAAGTTTAAAGAAGTCTTAGATACTTTTAAAATCCCGACTTTAATAAGAAGTGCTAAAGGCGATGATGTATTAGCAGCATGCGGACAACTCAATTCTAAAAATTAAATAGCCCGTAGCCTGTAGGGTGGGCAAACAGCTTTATCGTTTGCCCACCGTTTAGCGAATAAAAGCGGTGGGCAGAAATACGTTGCCCACCCTACGAGACTACGCGATTTATATAGGAATGGTGGATTGAATTTGAGAATAGAAAGTATTGTACGAAGTCTTTTTATAGGAGTATTGTTATTTCGGCAGTCTGATTTTGAATTTCACATAACAAAAAACGTTAGACATATCACCTAAAGAACAGTGTAGAATAATCCAAAATTTATCCGATTGAAAAATTTAGCCGGAATGTAAATCTATCAAAAATAAAAGTAAAGGACAGTACTGCTTACCCCTGTCCTCGCGAAGCGAATCGTTCTTAATTGAATGAATAACCTAATTAAATAAGGAGTGAGGTAATTGGCCTGGGCAGAGCTGGAACATTCAAAAAAAGCCGTAAGAAGGGCTGGTGATTGTCTTATCCGAGGACCTGGAGCTACGGATATTTTCGAATATTTTGAAGCTTATGATGTTTTGTCAAATTGGCGTTCATCTCACGCATATCCAATTCAGTCAATGTTGGGCTATTTTCGTAAGAAAGCATTTGAGGTTGACGGAAATTCAATTATTGTACAACGACTAAAAAGAACCCCCTCGATACTGGCTAAGCTTCTTAGGGAAGCTGACATGAAGCTTGATCGAATGGAGGATATCGCCGGTTGTAGAATTGTTGTAGCTAATCAAGCAAATGTATATGAAGTTCGGAAAAGAATTACTCAAGGCAGCACTCGAAATAGTCTGCATAGAGAAAGAGATTATATTAAACACCCTAAGCCATCTGGTTATCGTGGAATACATCTGATCTATCGATATAACGGCAAGAAAAAAGAATATGCCGGACACTCGGTTGAATTACAAATTCGCAGCAAGGTGCAGCATTCATGGGCAACAGCAGTAGAAGTTGTTGGAACTTTTACCGGTCAATCTCTTAAAGCTAGTCAAGGACACGAAGCTTGGTTGAGTTTTTTTAAATTGGCAAGTATTGCTTTTGAAGATATCGAGAATAAAAAAGTTAAAAAAAATGCCAGTTCGACAGATCGCGCCGAATTGATTAAGTACATTGATCAAATTGGGGTGCTCCCAAGATTGAAAGCATTTGCCGTATCAACTAAACATCTTGGTAATGACAAAAAGGGAGATTATTTTCTATTGGTATTAGAAATAGATAAGTCAAATATTCAACTCCGTAGATTCTCAGCAGAAAAAATAGATCAAGCAACGGAGCAATATGCAAATCTAGAAAAAGAGTTTAAAGATAATGCTAATAAAGATGTTGTTTTGGTCTCTGCGGAGTCAGTGCGTGGTTTGAAAATGGCGTATCCAAACTATTTTGCTGACACAACAGAATTTGCAAAAAATATAGAACGACTAATAGAAGCTAACAAAATATTTAATTCCGTAAAATAACATTATCAGTTAAGAAAAAACTCCGCATAATGCAAGTTATGCAAAAAGCCCCGGTATCATTCATTTTACATAGGGCGTGAGTACAAGGCCGGAGTGCCAGTAATAGGTTGATAGTGATACTTTGTCAGTGACCGCTGTAGGAAGCTTTAAATCCATATCCGAATGTCTCAAAGGAGTCGAACTGAGACAGTCAATGTCTAATGCAGTTGAGGCTAATTTTGGCAATTGTCAGACAAGTCCAGCGTTTTACAATCATTCAACTCCCCTACCCCATTGCCCCGCATAAAAGCGTTCATTCAGTGCGGCCCTGGAACGAGCGGCTAATTCAGTTTCCTTGAAATCGTCATCAAGCACATCCGCATCGACTTGATAGCCGACGGTCATCATTGCCATCGGCCTGTAATCGCCCGGAAGATTAAAAACGGCTCACCAATGCCCCTTTCCGGTTGAAAGCGACGGTCTCACTATATCACTGGCTATGCAACTTTTCCTGCAACCATACTTTTATAAGTGACTGGTAGGGTACATCCCGCGAATTAGCGGCGGCTTTGATCGAATCAAGAAGGTGCTGAGGAAGTCTCAGTGAAATCGTTTTTGTCGTTGGCTTTAAGTTAGGGAGCACTACCCGCTGGGCTTTCGTCCAATCCATATAGTCTGTGGAATCATGCGTTTCCCAAAACGCCTGCTCTTCGGCTTCATTGGCGAATTTTGGAATTGTTTTAAGTTGTTTGCTCATAAATTTTGCGCTCCTTTCTGTGCATGTCTCTGGCTGATATAACACGTATACTCTCGCCAGCATTACGCAGGGTGAATGTGATATGCAACATCCGAACTTCGTTTGTCTTACCTAGTGCGTGAAAGCGGCACTCGCCTTGACTGTGTTTAGTATCGTCAATTACAAGTAGTGGTTCATTGAAGAAAACCTGCTCTGCTTCAGCCATTGAAACGCCGTGCTTGTCGTTCTTGCGAGCGTTTCCTTCATCCCAATCGAATTCTGTAATTTTAGTAAAATCAATCATAAACGTATATTATGAAGGTATACAATGAAAATCAAGTCTATCTGTTTTAATGCTCATTAATTCTACTTTTTCAGATTCAATGGAGGCACATTTTAGGGTCGTCATTCCGGCAGGGATTGCCGGAATCCAGGCTCCATGGATGGATTTTAGCTTACCATCCCTGGCACTGGATCCCCGCTCCCGGCGGGGATGACGAGCTTGAGCATAATATGACAAAGTAGAATTAAACATCTCCAACTTGCTACATGGGAGTTATGTACGTGCCAAATTGGTTCGCTGTAATCGACTGGCCATTGGGTATGCCGTCATTCGGGAGTCTGGAATGCGTGACTGCTCAGGGTCGAACTGAGACAGTCAATGTCCGATACAGTTGAAGCTAATCTTGGCAATTGTCAGATCAAGTCCAGTGCTTTACAAATTCATTCAACTCCCCTGCCCCATTGCCCCGCATAAAAGCGTTCATTCAGCGCCGCCCTGGAACGAGCGGCTAATTCGGTTTCCTTAAAATCGTCATCAAGCACATCCGCATCGGCTTGATAGCCGACGGCCATCATTGCCATCGGCCTGCAATCGCCCGGAAGATTAAAAACCTCTCGGGCTTTTTCAGCATCAAAACCGCCCATTTGATGCACGCACATTCCCATCGCCGTAGCCTGCAAGCACAAGCTGACGCCGGCGGCTCCGGTGTCGTACATCGCCCAGCGGTTAGGTTGCCCGTTATGATTGAAATTTTCCATTGCCACAGCAAGTATCAACACCGGGGCGTTCTTGGCCCATCTCTGGTTCTTTTCAGCCAGGATTGAAAACGCATGTTGCCAGCCGGTTTCATCGGTGACTTTATCGCACACCACAAACCGCCAAGGCTGGTCGTTAAAACAAGACGGCGCCCAATGCGCGGCTTCCAGCAGCGCCAGCAAATCGTCATGACTCACCGGTTTGTCAGGATCAAAAGCCCTGGGACTCCAGCGGGCCTGGATAATATCGTGGATTTTTACACGGGTTGTTGCCGGTTTTTGCTGCATGTTTGTCTCCTTAGTCTGGTTAGATAAAAATCGATTTAGCCACGCTCCTCATCACGGCCGGATGGATAATCCCTTCTCCCTCAGGGAGAAGGCTAGGATGAGGGGGATCAAATAAAGATTTTGCCTTATTTTTAATCTCCTCACCCCAACCCTCTCCAACAGGAGAGGGAGCGTGGAGCTATAAGCGGAAGCTATTTTGGCGAAATCCTACTGCGTCAACACGCCGTCACGATAATCACGAAACGCCTGTTCGATTTCTTCGCTGCTGTTCATCACAAACGGGCCGGACTGCACTACCGGCTCTTTTAACGGCAGCGCGGCCAGCACCAGAAATTGCGCCGACTGCTCTTGTGTTGCCAGCTGTAGGTTATCGCCGTTTTGTAACTGCCCGAGTTGCCCGGCTTTTAAGACCCTGTCCGAGGCGCCGACAGCCAGTTCCCCTTTGTACACATAGACCAAGACGGTGTGTTCCGCGCCTATCGGTATATCCAGTTGCTGCTTGGGGCTTAACGACACATCGAAATACAACGGCTGTGTCGATACGCCTGTTACCGGGCCGGATATTTTTTGTGTTTCGCTCACATAGTCACCGGCGATAACCTTGAGGTAACCGCCATCCGCCAAGGCAACGCTTGGGATTTTTGCGGCGGCAAACTCCTGGTAATGCGGCGGCTTCATTTTTTCTTTGGCAGGCAGATTAATCCATAGCTGAAAGCCGTGTAACAAACCGTTTTCCTGTTCCGGCATTTCCGAATGAATAATGCCGTGCGCGGCCGTCATCCATTGCACGTCGCCTGCCCGCAGATGCCCTTCATGTCCCAGATGATCGCGGTGCAACATCGCGCCTGCCAGCATATAGGTCACGGTTTCAAAGCCGCGATGCGGATGATCGGGGAAACCGCCGACATAGTCCGTCGGCTCATCGGAGCCGAACTCGTCTAACAAAATAAAAGGATCGAAAGCGTTTTTTTGCTGCTGACTGACGATGCGTTTCAACTTAACACCGGCACCATCCGAGGTGTTTTGCCCGCTTATTACAGCCGCGAGTTGCCGTGTTTGCTTATTCATCTTCCGCCTCCAGTAGTTTTGTCTCGATCAGAGCGTCCAGCGAGTACTGTCCGCCACCGATAAATATCAGCGCCGTGCTTGCCGATAATAAAGCCAACGCATATTCAATACCATGCGTATCCAGAAAAAAGCCGTGCCCCCAATGCACCCAAAACAGTGCCACCAGCATCGTCAGCGCATTAATGATCGCCGCAGGACGTGTCAACAAACCCAAAATTAACGCGACGCCGCCAAAAAATTCGGCGCTGCCCGCCAATAACGCCATCGCAAACCCTGGAGTCAGCCCCACCGACGCCATCCATTGCCCGGTTCCGTCCAATCCGTAACCGCCGAACCACGCGAATAATTTTTGGCTGCCATGCGCGGCCAGAATCAAGCCGATAGGAACACGTAATATCACAGCTTCCAAACCCGCGTTAGAATCCAATGTTTTATTGATTAAATTTTTCATGATACCCTCTTAAATGTTAAAGAATTTGAAATGTCGAGATCATTATAGAATTGGCCGGAATAATAAAAAGCGATCAATTTTGCTTAATAGATTCAGAATATTTGAACAATAAAAACGGGCAAGCAGCATGAAATACCCTATCACCCTTGATGCGCTGGAAGTACTGGATGCGATAGCCCGGAAAGGCAGCTTTGCCGCAGCGGCTAACGAATTGTTTCGGGTGCCTTCGGCAATATCTTATACCGTGCAGAAACTGGAACAAGATCTGGATGTGGTGTTGTTTCGCAAGGAAGGCAGAAAAGCCGTATTGACCGAGACCGGAAAAGTGTTGCTTGAACAAGGCCGGGAAATCCTAGACGCAACCGAACGCCTGGCGATAGCCGCCAAGAAAACCCATAGCGGCTGGGAACCTGTTTTCAATATCGCGATAGATTCGATTTTAAGCTTTGATTTCATCTACCCGTTAATAGCTAGGTTCTACGAGGTGCTGCCGGATATTGAAATCAATATTTATGAAGAAGTGCTGGGCGGCGCGCAAGAAGCGATAACCAGCAACCGGGCCGATCTGGTCATCGGCACAGGCGCTGAAGCAACACCGAGTCAAGGCATTAAATACCAAAAGATCCGGCAGATCGAATGGGTTTTCGCCGTTGCGCCGGGCCATCAGCTGACCCAAGCACCACTGCCGCTTTCCCGGCAGCTGATTGAACAACACCGCTTTATCGTGGTCAGGGATTCATCAAGGAATCAGGCTCCGCAAAGCCATCGGGTATTCAGCAAGCGTCCGGTATTGAGCGTACCGTCGGTCGAGGACAAGATACACGCCTTATGCTCAGGCTTGGGAGTCGGCTTTTTACCGGCTCACCGGATTCAGGATAGGCTCGAACAAGGCCTGCTGATCCCGTTGCCTGTAGAAGACACGATACCTGTAGATACGCTTAACATGGCCTGGAAAACAACCAATAAAGGTAAAGTCCTGCACTGGTTTATCGAGCAGTTATCGGGGCATGATTTCATTTAAGATTTTTTACTCACCACGAACGACTGCATGGATGCAGGAGGTAGAGCAATGCAGGAGCAATTGCCGAGGCACGAAGGACACGAAGAAAACATAAAACTTCGTGTCCTTCGTGCCTTCGTGCCTTCGTGGTGAATTAATTAACTACCTACACCGGCTTTTTTGCCTGCCTATTGCCGTCAATAATCTTCTGAATCAATACTTCGACGCCATCCAGCTGATGATCGTAAACTTCGGTTTTATAGGCCGTAGCGGGCGTCGTGGTTAAAGGCTCCAGCACCGAGCGGCCAGGATGCGAGGTATCGATCCGCACCACCGCCGATAGCCCCGGACGCAACGGATTGGCCTTTAGTTCCTCGGCGCGCAAGCCGATCCGTACCGGCACCCGCTCGACGATATGGATATAGTTGCCGGTGGCGTTATCCGGCGGCAACAGGCCGAACACGCTGCCGGTACCTGCGCCCAAGCCCTGCACTTCGCCGTGATAAACCATGCCGGAACCGTACAGGTCGACAGTGATTTCCACCGGCTGACCGGGCTGCACATCGGCCAGTTCGTTTTCCAGGAAATTGGCCTCCACCCATAAATAATCCAGCGGCACGATAGCCAACAACGGCGTTTCCTGGCGAACCTGCTCGCCGGGCTGGATCGTGCGCTTGGCGACGAAACCCGAGACCGGCGCGACAATCTGCTGCCGGGCATTGTCCAGATAAGCCTGTTTCAGCGCGGCGACCGCCTGCAACACCTTCGGGTTATCGGCCGGACTGGTGTTTTGAATCAACGCTTCGGCTCCGCCCAATTCGGCGCGAATCTGACGAACATCGGCCTCCAGCTCGCGGACCTGAAACTCGCTGTCCTCAATCTGCTGCGCCGATACCGCCCCGTCGCCCGCCACGCTGCGATACCGGGCCAGGTCTTTCAGGCTGCGATTCAGGATCGCCTCTTTCGAGGCCAGTTTCTGGCGCAGCATGTCGGCTTGGCTGAACGCCGTTTCGATCTGCCGCACGCTATCGGCCAGATTGGCTTCGGCCCGTTCCAGAGCGACCTTCGCTTGTAATCCGTCGAGACGCACCAGCACGTCGCCCTGCTGTACATGCTGGGTGTTATCGACCCGCACATCCACCACCGTGCCGCTGGTTTGCGCCTTCAGCGGGGCCAGGTTGCCGGTGATATAGGCGTCGTTGGTGACTACGAACCGACCGGCAAAATTCCACCAATAAATCAGGTAAATCAGTCCGGCCAGCAACGCGACCGCAGTCACCAGCAACAGCCGATAGCTTCGGTGCTGCCGGCGCTGGTGAAAACTGAAGTGACGCTGGGGTTTGGTTTGGGTATTAGTCATCTTTGTCTACATTATTGGGCATTTTCATTGTTGTATAGCTCTCGTTCCCACGCGCTGCGTGGGAATGCGATATGGGACGCGCTGCGTCCTACGTTGAAATGCCCTGCATTTCGACGCACTAACCACGACTCGCGGCGCAGCGCGCCTTGACTGCATTCCCACGTAGCGCGTGGGAACGAGCCTCTTCGCTGCTGTTGACGCTGATGAAAGCCGAAGTAGCACTGGGATTTGGTTTGGGTATTAGTCATCTTTGTCTACCTTATTAGGCAATAGTGTTAACTTTAGAACGCACTCCTTCTCCCTCAGGGAGAAGGCCGGGATGAGGGGATAAAAACAAGCTTTTTCCTTATTTTGATTTCCCCTCACCCAACCCTCTCGGCAACTGCTCCTTGCGTTACTCAACCGCCTGCATCCGTGCAGTCGTCCCTTTGGAGAGGGCTTGTATGGTGGTGTTTTCGTAGCCGCCGCCCAGCGCTTCGATCAATCCGATTGCAGCCAGCAGATGAGCGTTGTGCATCTCGCTGGCGGTCAGCCGCTGCCGGATCAGCGCCGCGTCGGCCTCGATAATGCCGTCGCGGCTGCTCAGACCGGCCCGGTAACGCTTTCCGGCCAGCTCGGCTTCAGCTTCGGCCGCTTCCAGCGCACGTTGCTGGGCCGCATCGTGTTCCAGCGTTTGCCGCCATTCGGCCAGACTGTCGGCAACCTGCTGCACGGCGGCCAGTAGCGTCTCGTTGTAGCTTTCGGCGGCGGCATCGTAAGCCGCCTGCTGATTCTTCAATTCGGCTTCCAGCCGCCCGCCTTCAAAAATCGGCAGGGTAATCGTCGGCCCCATCCCATAAGCCACGCTCGCGCCGTTGGACAGGAACAAATCCTTCAGATTAAGGCTGCGCAAACCGGCAAAGCCGACCAGATTGACGTCCGGGTAAAAATTGGTTTTCGCCACTTTGATCAATTGAGCGGCGGCTTCCACGCGCCACATCGCCGCCGCTACATCGGGGCGGTGCGCGAGCAATCCGAGCGCTATCGCTTCCGGCTGAGGCAAATGTCCGGCAACCTTGTTTTCCGCCACATGAATGGTCTTGCCCCAATCCGGCCCCTGGCCGACCAGTGCCGCCAGACGGTTGCGCAATCGCTGCGCCTGGCTGCGCACGCTGGTTTCGCGCTGCCGCGCCGCTTCCAACTGCTGTTTGTCCGCGTAAACCAAATCCCGGCTGGTTAATCCGCGTTGCCAGCGCAACTCGGCCAGTTGCAGTTTTTGCTCGACTTGCCCGGTCAGTCCATGAGCCAGTTCGATGTCTTCCTCGGACGAGCACAGACGGATATAGCTGCGGGCAATCGCTGTACTCAGCATCAACCGCGCCATCGCCAATTCCGAAGCCTGAGCCTTCTCTTTGCCCAACGCCGATTCCAGCGCGGCTTTATCCTTGCCCCACAGATCGAGGTGATAACGAAATACCGCAGGATCGATGTACGCGCCGGTAAAAGTCTTGCCGCCGTTGGGGCCGTAAAAATCGGTTTCGGAAAAGCGGCGTTGATGAAATTCGACGCTGGCATTGATGCTGGGCAGCATTTCGGCGGCCTGAAAATCGGCTACCGCTTCCGCCTGGGTCAAGCGCGCCGCCGCCGCGTGCAGGCTTGGGCTGTCTTTCAGCGCGGTTTCGATCAGCCGGTTCAGTTCGGCGTTGTGAAAATCCCGCCACCACTGCGCCTTCGGCCATTCCCGGACGATATTCTCGGCTTGGGTGTCGCCGTTCAGGGTTTGGCTTAACTTAGGCGTATCCAGCAATTTGGCACGCGTTCCGTCTTCCGGCAGTAATGCGCAGCCGTGCAACAGCGACAAACCAGCCGCCAACACGGTTGTTTTGTTAAACCGGATCATGGCTACGGCTCCTCGATCAGATCTTCCAAAGCCGCCTGCCGCCTGTCGTCTTTAGGCCGCGCCTCGGGTTTCGGCCCGACCGGGCGAGCAAGCCAGGCTGCTGCGGCCAAGCCGGTAAACAGCCAAGCCGCCAGCCGGAAGGTATCGTCCAGACCGAGAATCGCAGCATGCCGACCTGACACTGCGGCCAGCTTGGCGGTGGCCAACTGATCGTGCAGACCGGCCGCCTGTAAGCGGGCGATAGTCTCCAGGGATTGGCCGTCGTGCAATGAAAAATTTTCGCTTAACCGGCTTTGGTGGAAGGCGGCGCGCCGCTCCCAAAATACGCCCAATAACGGCGAGGCGATACTGCCGCCCAGCACCCGCAGCATGCCGGCCAGTTCCACCGCCTGGATTTGACGTCTCGGCGTCAAGCCGGCAAGAAACAGCGTGGTCAGCGGCACGAACAAACCGCCCAAGCAAAATCCTTCCAACACCTGAGCCCACAACGGCTGAGTAAACCAGCCGCCGCGCCCGAAAAAGTCGTAACGACTGATCAATCCGCAATACAGCGCAAACAGCAGCATGTTTAAACTGACCAGCAGGCGGGCATCGAAACGATGCACGATCCGGTGCATCATACTGGCCACCGGCTTGGCCAGAAACACCAGCGGCAACAGCACACTGCCGGCCAGAAACGAGGTGTAACCGGCCACGACCTGCAAACGCACCAGCAGCACCGACAACAGGCCGTACATCAACATAAAACTCAGGCTGAGCATGATGCTGCCGATCGCGAAATTGCGCCGCGCGAACAGCCGTAAATCGAGTAGCGGCGAGCGTTCCGCCAGCTCCCAAACGATGAAGTAAGCCAACATCAGCAATCCGGCCAGCGTCATGACGACCAACTGAATCGAATTGTACCAATCCGAATCCTGGCCCTGATTCAGCACGGTCTGCAAACAAACCAGCACTGCGGCCAATAAGATAAAACCCAGAGTATCGAACGGCGTTTTACGCTGAGGAGAGTGCCTGTCGAACAGCAAGGCCCAAACCAGCGCCGCCGCCAGCAGCGGCAACGGCACATTCAGGTAGAACAACCAGCGCCAGCCCAAGTGGTCGGCGATCCAGCCGCCGGCGGCAGGGCCCAGCGTGAACGGACTCAGCGCGGCAATGCTCCACAACGACACAGCGAAGGATTTGGACGATTCCGGGTATTCGCGCATCAGCAGAGTTTGCGACAGCGGGATGGTCAAGCCGCCGAAAAAACCCTGCAATGCCCTGCCCGACAAAAACCAGAACAGGTCACCGGTAAAGGCGCACAGCAGCGAAGCCAATGTCATCGCAACCATTGCGGTCAAATACAGCCGGACTTCGCCGACGGCGGCCGCCAACCAGGAACTGACCGGCAGCGCCAAGGCCAGGCAGATAAAATAATAGGTCTGCATCCAGCCGGCGTGACTGGGACTGACTCCCAAATCGCCGGTGGCGTGCAGGCTGACGGAGGCGAACGCACCGGTATTGAACAGCACCAGAATGTTGCCCAGCAGCAAGCCGAAATTGAGCAGGAAAAACTGTACGCCGGTCAGCGTTCGCTTGCCGATCCGGGCATTAAGGCTGTCGTGGGTTAATGTCGCCCAGGCGGCGCGGGCATTTTTATCGGTTGAGGTCATGGCTTTGGAGTCTCCTTGGACTCGCAACAACGGAATGTTAACCGTATCAGGGCAAGTGCCGTGCCGGAGCCGATAAAAGCCGGTCACATCTATTTAAATCATCGACTTAATGAATTAAACAATAAAGAGCCAAACGCTATGCAAACGTAAAGTCACTAAATATCGTGAATTTCACGTAATATCGTAATCAACTATAGTCAATGGTTCCGCGTAGCCGCCGGTCAGCAAGTTTGCTGTGGCGTCCCTTTATCTTGAGTTTTGGTCAACCAAGGCTGTTTGAACGTTGTTTCGGGCAGCCGGAATCGGCCGGCAGGGTGATATTGAGTTGGCGCTTACTATGGCCGGACAAGATACAGCATAAGATCGACAACGTCACGGGAGGTAAAAATATAACTCCAGACAGTCAAAAACAGTAGAAAAGCGATTAAGGGGGGCCGATTACCGTTAAGGTTATGGACAAGCTCTTCGACCAGCGCAAAAGCAAACCAGGCAACGGTAAGCCCCAAAACATTAAAGAAAACAAAAGAAAAGTCCATTATATAGCCCGTTCCGGTAATCATATAAGAAACCATATACAACAGCGGAAGGACAAACAAACAGGCCATCCAAACCCCGCCCCAGACGATAATCGGCGAAAAAAGGACCCGGCCTTTTAAGGAAGGTTTGCTAAAAGACAGCCAGCCAAACAAAACCCAAGACCACAAGATTGATAACGCCATTAATCGAACCAGCGGTTCCTTGCCGATCACAATCTCGGGTTGTTCGCCTAACGAGAAACTCTCGACTTGAGCTTCATCCCACCATGAAGGCGTTACGTTCTTTATTTCTCCACAGCCAGCGAGCAAAAGGCCGAATAAACAAGTAACAACGCATAAGGTTTTAGCTCTCATCGACTGACGCCCCAAGTAGTTGCTGCGGCAGCGTCGGCCTGTAAAAGTTCAAATAGTCAGCTGTTTTTTTTGCCGGCTTCATAAGCTTTACTGGGTTATTAATTCAATCCGAAAATAGGGGACATTTAGACGGGAACAAGCTGAAAATTTGATTTTCCTTGCAATTTAAAACTTCACCGGCCGCGATGAATCAACCTCGGCCTTCCGCGAATAGGGCGTCACATCAAGCCCAACCAATACCACGCATCCGCTTATTCAAAACCAAAGCCTGCCTTACGCCAAGCCTTTGCTCCTCCTTCAAGATTGAGCAAGTTAGGATAACCTAATTCATGCAGAGACCTTGCCGCGGCATTGCCCATCGGGCCGCCCTCGCAATACAGATAAATAGCGGTATTTTTGTCTTTGGGAAGTTTGTCTTTGTATTTCTCGATTTCGTTGTAGGGAATAAAAAGGTCGGTACCTTTGATATGTTGTTGCTCAGGCGTGTGAACATCAACCAGGAATATATCCTCATTTTGCATGCTCCGGTTTAACTCAGTCGCGGTTATCATTTTCAGGTAGTCCGGTTTTTGAAACCCGCAGCCGGTAACGATGAGAATAAAAGCGATGAGGAGAAATATAGTTTTAGAGTTCATAAGAACACCCGTTGGTAAACAGATAAAAGTCTGCGTTGGAGAACTAAGTTATATTGTGCTGGAACGAGGCTGCTGTTTTTCAGGCGGGGCCGCTTTTTCCAGCTGACGGCGGAATTCGTCCAATTGCCGTATCAACTCATCACTGAAGGATTTGATTTGTTTCTCAAACAAAGGAATCTGCTGTTCCAGTTCCTTGTTAATGGTTTCGCCTATCGCCCGCAAGCTTTTAAAAATGTCTCCGAACGGCAGGTTTGAAAGATTATTGAGCGTTCGCTGATAATCGACTTTCCATAGATCGTTTTCTTTTAATAAGACGGTATCAAAAGACAACTCCTTGTTGTTCTCAGGTTTTTTTAAGGTCATGATCGTTGCGACCGTTGCATTGGAGCCGTCGATTAAAATCGCGCCGGTCTTTACTGTCGCTTCTTCCAGGTTTTGCTGTTTAGTCACCAGATGCCGAGTTTCTTGAGTAGCATATTCTCTGGCCGAGTCGAGATTGCCTTCCGCCATCGCCACCCAAAATGCCGTGGCAACCTGCTCTGGAGTTAATGCGGCCTGACAGCCGCTTAACAAGAGCAATAGCGTTAAAAGTCCCGTCAATCCAACCGGGCTTTTCTTGGCGTGACAACAAGGGAGGTTCTTTGATAAAACGTTAGTTGTCGCCATCGAAACCTCCGGGAATTTGCAGCAAATTCAAGACAAATTTTCAAACACAAAGATGGGGACAGCCCCATTGATTCTTGCTTTAATCCAATAAAAACAACAAATTAACCAACCCCCAGGCAACCCCGCCCGCTGCCGGAATCGTCAAAACCCATGCCCAAACAATCCGTTCGATGACCGACAGTTTAAGCGCGTGAGGATTCTTCGCAAAGCCTACGCCCATAATCGCTGTTGAAATGCTGTGCGTGGTGGAAACCGGCATGCCGAAATGGGC
Source organism: Methylobacter sp. Wu8 (assembly GCF_036440755.1). NCBI lineage: Bacteria > Pseudomonadati > Pseudomonadota > Gammaproteobacteria > Methylococcales > Methylococcaceae > Methylobacter > Methylobacter sp. Wu8. Next base: position 18,120 of record NZ_JAZGVT010000029.1, read on the forward strand.
GGCGGTCAGCAGAATGGTCGCTGAGCTGGTTTCGGCCGCGAAACCGTGTATCGGGTGCAACTTGACCATTTTATGGCCGAGAGTCTTGATGATACGCCACCCGCCTACCCCGGTACCCAGCGCCATGACCAAAGCACAAGTGCAGGCAATCCAGGTATCGATGTCTTTTTCTCCGCCATCCGGCTTTAAAAATTCGGCCCACTGCGGCAACTGATCGAGCGTACCGGCGCTGTTGGCGGTAAAAATGGCTAACGCGATGATGCCCATGGTTTTTTGCGCATCGTTGCTGCCGTGCGCAAAGCCCATATAGCCGGCCGACAAAAGCTGGGCTTTGCCGAATAATGCATTAACCCATTTTGGGCGGGCCAATCGCTCCATAACGCCACCGGCCGAATTCATGCCGCTGATGACAGCCATCAAGCCGCCCATGATAACGATACCCAAGGTAAAACCGACAACCGGCGAACTGATCATCGGAAGCACGACTTTCCAAAGCAGTCCTTTGTTTTCGGTCCAGACTGCGGCGGTTTTCGACCAGATCAATACATCGAAATTATTGTGGCCGGCAGCAAGCGCAGCGCCGCATAAGCCGCCGATCAAGGCATGGCTGGAAGAGGACGGCAGCCCCAACGCCCAGGTAATCAGGTTCCAGATAATTGCGCCGATCAGCGCACAGATCAGGACTTCGGAGGTGATATTCACCAGGCCGGTATCCACCAATCCCGATGAAATGGTTTTAGCCACTGCGGTACCCGATAACGCGCCGACCAGATTGGTCACTGCGGCGAGCATGACCGCTTGAGTCGGCGTCAATACTTTGGTGGCGACAACCGTGGCAATGGAGTTCGCAGTATCGTGGAATCCGTTGATGAACTCGAATACCAGCGCTACAAAAATGACAAGCAAGAGCAAGGTCAGCATGGCAACCCTTTTATGAATTTTTTAAGGCAATGTGGTAGACGACATTGCCCGCATCTCGGCAGCGGTCAATCGCTTTTTCGAGGATTTCAAACAAATCCATTTTTACCAGGTAACGGATCGGGTCGGTCTCATTGGCGTAGGCATCCCGATACAACTCAAGTATTTCATGGTCCGCTTCGGCTTCAATGGTTTGCAGCCGGTCGTTTAGTTTTTTGATTTCATCCAAATCCATCCCTTTACGCAACAGTCTGACCATTTGTTCCAGTACTTCGCAGGCCTGTTCCAGCATCTCGGCACGGCCGGCGAAATCCACATCGCCAATACGGCCCAAGGCTACGGTATACCGCTCCGCAAATTTTTCCACGACTTTAGGGATTTTGTAGAGGGCGCTGCTAAGATCTTCAATATCTTCACGGTCGAGCACGGTAACAAAAGTATTAACTAAGGCCTCGCTGATTTGCGCGAACAAATCCTTTTCCCGGCGACGCGCCTGTTTAAACTTTTCCAATGATTGTTGCGTCGCCGGCGTGCTTAAAAGCTCGATCAATGCGCTGGTAGACGAACGCGCGGATTCGGCGCTGGCTTCAAGCAAGCCATAAAATTTATCGCCTTTACCGAAGATGGTTTGTAATGAGAACATGGTGTTTCCTTATTTAAGCCATAAGGCATTTATTAATTTTATCGGCCTATTATCGCATAACAACGTTCTTAATCATCAAAAGTTCTGAGTTGAAACAGCTAAATGTGGGTTTAATAAAGCGCTCAAACGGCCGGTTTACTGACGTGCGGGATCTGGGGTTGCGGCCTAACCGACTATACGGCAAAGCAAAAATTGTTACACAATCGGTATCGTATCGTTCTCCAGCATAGTCATTGCGAGCACATTGATAACGACGGTGAATTGTTGGGCTTCATTTCATTCAGTCCAACTTACGGCCTATAATCCTGTCAAGCATGGCTATGTCAAACGGCCGATTGATTGGCGGTTTTCGATATGACACCGGTATGTGCAAACGGAGTATTAGGCAAGCGATCTTGCAGTTGAGGATATTACCGGCGGCGAGCAGTGAAGCGTTGGGCTTTATTGCATTCAACCTACGGCCTAACTCGATATTGATTTTCCGTAATTTTGATCGTTCAAAGCATAGCTTTACATCCAACCGAGGAGATAGTTTATGGTCGACAGAAGACACTTTATCAAGAAAACCGCAGGCAGCCTGGCAGCGGTCGGCGGTTTAGCTTTGTTGCAACGGTCCGGCTTGGCGGCTGCGGGTGCCGAGGAACCGACGGTCCCGGATGCTCTTCCCGGCAAAGAGGCGCTGATCAAAAAAACTTACCGTCCTCCCAATTACGAAACGCCGATCAATTATTTCGACGCGCCGTTTACGCCCAACAATCGCTTCTTCGTGCGTTACCATAACGCCGTCATTCCCGAGATAAAAACCAGCGAATGGCGGCTGCGCATAGGCGGCGATGCGGTTCGCGCTCCGTTGGAACTCAGCCTTGAGCAATTACGCAGAGATTTCGAACAAGTCGAAATCGCCGCTCTTTGTTTATGCTCCGGTAATCGACGGGGAGCATTTCAACCGCCCGTCCCCGGATTACAGTGGGGTTCCGGTGCAATGGGCAATGCGCTCTGGCGCGGCGTTCGCCTGAAAGACGTGCTTGCGGGGGCCGGGATCGACAAATCCGCGCTGGAAGTGAGTCTGGCCGGCGCAGATTCCGGCGTGCTGCCGACAACGCCGGATTTTGTCAAAAGCCTGCCGTTGGCGAAAGCGCTGGATGAGAACACTCTGATCGCCTTCGAGATGAACGGCGAACCTTTGCCCCACTGGAACGGCTTCCCCGCCCGACTGATCATTCCCGGCTGGACCGCCACCTATTGGATCAAGCATCTGACTGCGGTGAACGTCATCTCCAAACCCTTCGACGGCTTTTGGATGAAGACCGCTTACCGCATCCCCAAGGACCGGTTCCCCAGCGGACAATTCAGCTCGCAGGAAACCGAGACGGCTATGCCGATCACGGAAATACTGGTCAATTCATTGATCACCAACCTGACAGACGGACAGACCTTGCCTAACGCCAAGCCGATCGAAATCAAGGGCGTCGCCTGGGATGGCGGCAACGGCATCGCGCGCGTGGACGTCTCCACGGATGGCGGCGTCAGTTGGCATCAGGCCGCACTGAAACAGGATTACGGACGCTTTTCCTGGCGCCAATGGCGCTGGGTCTTTGATCCTAAACACCCCGGAACCTACCGGATTATGGCCCGCGCCACCAGCCATTCCGGCGACAGCCAACCACCGGAGCCGATCCCGAATCCTTCCGGTTACCACCATAACGCCGTGCAAAAAATCACCATCCAGCTGGCTTGAGGAGAACATGATGCGAACGCTGATTTTGTTGTTATCGTTTTTAGCCGCCACCGCAACAGCCGGGGAAAGCCGGATATTTCTGAAGGACAGGCCCGGCAAAAACCAAGTCGTTGCGCAGTGCGCAATGTGTCACAGCCTGGACTATATCACCGAACACGCCGCGGTTCTGGACCGGGCCGGCTGGGAAAAAACAGTCGGCAAGATGATCAATGTTATGGGTGCGCCGATCAATGATGCCGACAAACGGATCATCATCGATTATCTGGCGCAGAATTACGGGAAATAAGAAAACCAACCTGGAAACCACAGTGCGTAGCCCGTATGTAGCGTAGCGGAATACGGGATAATCGTAGCTCCGAAGCCCTCGATTCCGCTACGCTTCATCCAGGCTACTTGCTCCTGAATCAATTTAATCTAACCCCATTGATTAAAAAAATCTAGGGTGTGTTGCGCGTACCCAGAATAGACGGGATTGATTCTGGCAAAGCAGCTGCTTGAGAACATAATATATACGTTAGTGTGGTAGCGTACCCTTCCGGGCTTTTATGTCGAATCTAGGGCCTGCCCCCGTCTTCCGGCTTAATCAAGCAGTTTTTTCAACGTCAACAGCGTTTCCCGACCTATCATCGATTTTGGATGCTTTCTTAGCGGCGTACATTTCTTCATCGGCTTGCCGGATCAGGGCATCAGGCTCGCCGTATTTATCAGGGCCGGTTTGCACGATACCGACGCTCAGTGTTACATTTTTCAAGCACCGGCTGATTTCAATATTGAGACGATTGATGTATATCTCCCGAGCCGGTTCTTCTTCACAGTTAGGCAGTATTAAACAAAATTCATCGCCACCATAACGAAAACAGCAATCTTCTTCACGGGAAATTTTCTTGATCGCTGCACCAACCGCGCGCAGGATATGGTCGCCGTGCGGATGGCCTTGAGTGTCATTAATGGCCTTAAATTCGTTTATATCCATATAAACAATAGATACCGGCTCGTGGCGACGTTGAGCGGTCCGCAGTGTTCTGGTCAGCGTTTCGTTCAAGTAACGCACGCTTAGCAAACCTGTCAGTGAATCGATGCGGGTTAACTCTTCGAGCTGCTGAGTGCGTTCCTTGACCTTTTCTTCCAGTACGCAGGCATAACGCTCGGACTTTGCCTTGGAAATTTCGATTTCCGAAACCAGGCTGCGAATATAGGTTTCAAACACCAACGTTATGTCGAACAACAGCAATTTGTCGAGCGCTGCAAGCATGGCCTGACGCTCTGTCTTTTCGGGGAGCGTTTCGAAAATGATTTCCAGCAGTAGGCTCTTGAGGACATTTATCGCAGCGAGATACAACTTCGGCTCGACACCAATACGTTTGTGTACCAAGCCAATCCTGAGCCGGTTGTTCACATACTCGAGGTCGTATATTCCGCTAAATAAATCAAGCACATATCTGCGCTGCGCATTCTTCAGGCGATCCAGCGTATCCGCGTCGCCTATCAACAGCGCGATTTCGGCTACGCTGGTCTGCATTTGATAAAAAGTATCCACCAAGGCATCGACTCTACTCTCAATGATTGGACGATAGTCTTTCAGGAGGTTGACATCCTCATTGGACAGGGCAAGTAGCGCTTTACGATTATCGATATCGAACTCAGTAATTCGCATCTGCTCGAGTAAAGTTTGATCGGTTTGTTTCAATTCTATCTCCAATATCTAATTTTCAAATTTAACCATCACTGCTCTGAAAAAGAAAGGGGGTCCTGGTGAGATAGAAGTGTCGGCATTTTATCAAGCCATTAAAGGGGCAACCTGATAATTAAGAATAGCGTAAGAGTCATCAAACATAAAGCAAGCTAGTTGAATCCAGCCGAATAGACGCATTATGCTTTTTCGTTGCCACAGGCGGTACGCTCGGGGATTCCTTTTTATCCATCCTCAGCGTGCCTAGTAGGCGTGTATCGCCTTCCGGCAGAGTTGATATCGCATGAAGAAGATAGCCGGGCAAAACAATTGCATCATTCCGAAACAGCCAGGGCTATAAGATGGGACAAACAAAGTACAGTTCCCTATCCACCGCCTCCATACCGCAGCCACAAGCAAAAATTGACCATTATCGGCGCGGCCCAACACACCATTACCCCGCCCTGGAAATCCCCAACTTCAACATCCTGGAGCGCAAGGTATTCGGATTCATGCCCAAAATCGCCGCTGAGCCCTTGGCGCCGGAAATCTGCCAGCCGGTTGCTTCGAGGGTGCGCGTTATGTATTCGCGCTCCACCGCGTCCAAGGTCCGCAGCTTGCCGATAGCGGCTTCGGGATGGGCGCGAGTGGGCTGCAACGGCGCTATTTCCAACAGCGAACCTTGGGACAGAATCACCGCCCGTTCGATGACGTTTTGCAATTCGCGGACGTTGCCGGGCCACAAATATTGACGTAAATAGTCCAGACCGGCGGGATCGATGTCGTCAAAGCGCTTACCGAATTTCTTGGCGTATTTGGTCAGGAAAAACCGCGCCAACAATGGAATATCCGCCGCCCGCTGCCGCAACGCCGGCACTTCGACAGGAAACACATTCAACCGGTAATACAGATCGGAACGGAAGCGACCCAGACTGACCTCCTCGGCCAGATTGCGGTTGGTTGCCGCGATCACCCGCACATCGACCCGGATGGTTTCGCTGCCGCCTACCCGCTCGAATTCCTGCTCCTGCAACACCCGGAGCAACTTGGCCTGCGCCGACAGGGACAGTTCGCCGAGTTCGTCAAGAAACAGGCTGCCGCCGTCGGCCAGCTCGAAGCGGCCTTTGCGCTGCTGGGTCGCGCCGGTGAACGCGCCTTTTTCATGGCCGAACAATTCGCTCTCGATCAATTCGGCGGGCAGCGCCGCGCAATTGACCTTGACCAGGATCGCAGCGCTGCGGTCGCTGAATTCATGTATCGCGCGGGCCAGCAATTCCTTGCCGGTGCCGGTTTCGCCGAGCAGCAAGACCGGCGTATCGGTACGCGCCACCATCCGCACCTGTTCCATGACCGTCCGCATCAGCTTGGAGCCGCTGACAAAATCGCCGGGATTGTGGTCGTCGTTGAGCACTTCCTGCAAGTAGCCTTTTTCCTGTTGCAACCGGTCCAGTTTCTGTTCGGCGAGGCGGCGGTCATTCACGTCCCGCAGGATAATGGTATAGAGTTTTTGATCGTGGGCTTCCAGCGGCGAAAAGGTGGCTTCGATCGGGAATTCCTCGCCGTCGGCGCGCCGGGCGCTGAGGCCTTCCGGCGCCCAGGCCTGGGTTTTGGCGCTAACGTTATCGAACGCGATAAATTGCATGAACAGTTTGCTGCAATGCGGCGCGATGAAGCGCTCGACCGGCTGGCCGATCGCAAAGTCCGCCGCGCAACGGAAGATTCTGGCCGCCGCGGCATTGAACAGCGTGATCCGGTGTTGCTGGTCGATGGTAACGATGGCGTCCATCGCCGAACCGAGGATCGAGAAAATCCGCTGTTCGCTTTCGGCCAACGCCTGCATCGTCAGTCTTTGTTCGGTCCGGTCGCGCTGGGTTTCGACGATCGCGACCACCTCGCCTTGCTCATTGCTGATGGTTCCGGCATCAATGACCAGATAAAGCCTGCGGCCGTCCGGCATCAAGCACCAGTTTTCGGTATGGCAAATGTCGCTGTAAGACGTAAAGTCGCTGGCTTGCTCATAGAGACTGGACACTTCGCCCAAGGTGCGATCCAGCAGCAAGTCCGCCAGGCACGGGCGTTTTTCGGTGTAAAAGCCGCGCCAATGCTGATCGGTGCCGATCATCTCCGCAGCTTTCAGGCCGGTCAATTGCTCGCAAGCCTTGTTCCAGATCACCACCTGATGCCTGGCATTCAATACGAACGTCGGCACAGGCATATGTTGCAACAAATGTTCGGCGGATAAATTTGGGGTCAACGGCTTTGTTCTCATATCGGATTCACACATAAAATCTACTCGCCTAAGGAAGCGCTGCATCGGTCCTTCGACAAACTAAGGAACGTGCATGAAATAATTTGAGCACGTCTTATTTTTCATTTTTTAACCATGAAGGACATGAAGCGGCATGAAAGGTTTAAGTCTTCATGTCCTTCATGCGCTTCATGGTAATTGCCTAAATTAATTTATGCACGATCCTAAGAAGCTGTTTAAAAATCAAAACGGTCGGTTAAACTACAGTAATTTTGGCTTAGGAGGGCTGGCGGTCGTATTTGACGAATTTAACCGATGAGCAATGGCAGTTATTCCAAACGGCTTTTCAAGGATTATGAGCGCTTAACCGATACGGCCGAGGTATTTATCAAAATTACCGAGGCACACCGTCTTTTATGAGGAATTTGTTAGGTTTTTAAACAGCTTCTAAAACTTCATCTCGCTTGGTATTACGTTAGTTTTCGGCCTGACAATCGTTCAAGAATTTGCAGTGGCGATCTTGACGGATCCAACATCGAAGTAACGGGCAAGTAAAAGGTTTGTTCCAAGAGGTACTGCCCCGACATGACGGCGTGTGACACTTGGTCGGTAAATGCGATCCATGTACTGCCCGGAGGGAACTCAAAATCGATTTGATCCACGCTCGACTGGTAAGCCAGATCCGCTTTCATACGGTCATGTAATTGCAGCATAAAATGGTCGTAGACGCTACGCCGACTCTTGGTGATCCCGCACCATTGAAACAGTCGGCTGCTGCCCCAAACAGGGCCGGGCATGGAAGGCAGAAAACGCTTAGCGATGTACTCAAATGATTCGCCAAGCCGCCAGTGGCGACACTTTCCATCGGGATTTACATTGCTGAAAACACGAAGGATTCTCTTGCCCTGGACAGGCGCCGAAGGAAAACTGTCGACGTGCAATCGCGTATCGTCTTTTCGCCACGAAGTCCGCCGTCCGGCAACCTCTACTTATAACGGAGTGTGTACACGCCAATAAGATTACCACTTTCTTAAAAATGCATAGCCTAACAGCAGGCTATTCTTCCGAAGAGCTTACCGTTTTGCGAACCGCCGTTAATGTAACCGGTGCGGCTACCTAATGATTGGAGCGTGACCCGTTGCGGACAACGATACCGGCGAAGGTAATCTTTGATAAAGCGCCACCGGATTTCCGTCCAAGGCTGTAAGGGCTTTATTTAACGCCGCCCGGTCAAATTCAGGCGGGTTCTGCGCCGGGGCGCTTGCGGTCATGGCGGCTTTTTGAATAAGCTTTAACGCCGTATCGACTTTTTGAGCCAACGTTGTTTCCTCGCCTTCCAAATCGGGATGCGCTTCGATGTAAAGCGTATTGTCCAGCCATCCGACCTTGATCGGTTGCTTAACGATATAAACAGGCGTTCCTACCGGAACCGAATTGTATAAGGCCTCAATATCTTCAGGGTACATCCGCACGCAGCCGTGCGTTATCTGCATGCCGATACCGTAAATTTTGTCGATATCGGTGCCGTGTATCAGGTAGCCGCCGGGAACGGCCAGATGCATCTTGTAGGCGCCCAGAGGATTATGGGGACCCGGTGGAACCACCGCAGGCAGCGGATCGCCATTTGCCGCATGTTCGCGCCTGATCGATTCCGGCGGATGCCAGGCCGGATCTTTGACTTTTTGCACAATACTGGTTTTACCCATAGGCGTTTTCCAGTCTTGTCTGCCTACGCCGTGAGCATAGGACATTACCTGTGGCGCGGCCCCTTTCTGAACCGGCGGATAATAATACATGCGGTATTCGGCAATATTTAAGGTAATCCCTTCGTGCGGCGTATCCGGTAAAATACGTTTATTGGGTAAACGAACAATCTCGTCCTTTTTGATATGCCAGCGGTCGACGTCGGGGTTTAACCTCACGATTTCCGCTTGCCCCAGTAGAAAGCGCCTGGCCACATCCAGCAAGGTCTCGTCTTGTTCAGCACGTGTTAACGGCACATCGTCATGGAACTGGGTGATGACGCTGTCATTGCTGTTTTCCGGCAATGCGTAGGTCGTGGCATGAGCAACACCGTTACCGGCGGACAGTAAAATCAAAACAGCAAATAGCGAACGAATTTTCATCATAATAATGTTCTCGGGTTCATAAAGGATCGTGCATGAAATAACTTGAGCAAATTTTATTTTTAAACCATGAAGCACATGAAGGATTTAAGTCTTCATGTCCTTCATGCGCTTCATGGTGATTGCTTAAATTAATTTATGCATGTTCCTAAGTAAGCATTTAAAACGCTGGATAAATCAGGAAAACGCCCCAGACCAGAAAGGCGACGCCGACCGCTTTGCAAATAAACTTTGATTGCAGCGGCATGGATTTCTCCGATATAACCAGCAAGGTTAGCAAAGCCATCCCCAACAGGTTCATCACGCCGACGGCAAACATGATCAGCATTTGCGCCCAGCAGCAGCCCAAACAGTACGCACCATGCTTCAGTCCCATCTTGAATGCGCCTGCCGCCCCCTCCTGCCATTCGGTTAATAAAAATCCCACCGGGGTTTTGCAGTATGTCAGGCAGGCATTCTTGATCGGCGTAAACTGGTAAAAGCCGGCCAAAAACAAAATACCGGCGGCTAATACCGGGTTTTGGTTATCCATCATCGGCGACAACCAGGCCAGTCCATGCATTTGCCATTGCAGCAACGTTAACGCGCAACTGAATAATAACCATATTACCAGATAAGCCAAAATGAACAGACCGGTCAATTGATAGGAAGGTTTATTCTGTTGCCTGCAAACCCGGCCAAAGGCCAGAATCATCGGGATCGCGGAGGGCAGCATCATGGCCGCCATCATGACGGCCCACATAAAATAAACTAACGCGAAGTCTACCAAATTCCACGCCGACAGCGTAGCGGGAGGCATCCACATACCCGACATCGGCTGGGACGCCATTTGCTCATGCTGGTAAAACAGATAGCCCCAGGCGGCAAAAATCACCGCCAATACATTAGCAACAATAAAACGCCCCATTACGGCTGATAAACAAAAGCGGAAAAATAACCGTTACGCTCGGAAAATTCCCAGTTTTTATCGTAATCTTGGTATTGATATTTTTTCGATTTGGCGACAATTGAAGGATGACTTGTCACCACGCACAACGGCGGATTATTAATGGTTGCCGGCCCGCCGGTTATGCCTTGAATGCTTTCAATCTCGGCCTGGGCTATATTGGGAATAGTCACACACCGGGCGCCGCCCTGCCGCTGGTAATCGATTTTCACTTTTTTCACGCCTAAAACTTCACCGACAAAGCTCATTAAAATAGCGGGGTGTCCGCCTTGCCGGCCGCTAAAAATTTGCACCAGCGCATCAAATTGACTGTCATCGGCCCGCTCGTCGACATATAACGCCGCTTGCCAGTTGCCGTCTTTCATATTCCCCGGCGAATAGCACGCCATCGCAACATTCAAACCATCCAGCGATTCTCCATCCAGCTGCCCCTGGTCGATATGCCATGCCGCCAACAGCTTACAATCGCCTGTTGTAGGCGGTTGCAGCCATACGCAAGGACAGGCTGTGTCACAGTTGCAGGTTTCAAAATAACTGCCCTGCAACATCCAGTTTTTGATTTCCGACATAGTATTCCCTAAAACGGTTCTTTAAACGGTCTCAAATCCAGTTCATGAGTCCATGCGCTGGGGTGTTGTTTGTGCATGGCCCAATAGGTTTCGGCGATGGCGTCCAATTGCAGCAAGCCGTCCTTGCCTTTGGCTTTAACATAGTCCGGGAACTGGTTTTCCGCCCGTTCGCCGTCAATCACGCCGTCAATGACCGCATGAACCACATGAACGCCCTGCGGCGAAAACTCTCTGGCCATGCCTTGCGCCAACGCCCGTAAACCCGCTTTCGCGGCCGCAAATGCGGTAAACGGCGGTTTTGCTCTGAGCGACGCCGTGGCGCCGGTAAAGAACAGCGTTCCTTTTTGCCCCTCCTTCATTGCCTTAACCGCTTCCTTGCCGAAGAAAAAAGCGCCCAGACAATTTTGCTGCCAAAGCGCGGTAAAGGTTTCCGCATCCGTTTCCAATAACGGCGACGGGATATTACTGTCCACATTATAAGCGGCAATATCGATACGGTAAGCATCCAGTCGGGCTATTTTGAATAAATGCGCGACGTCGGATTCAACGGTTGCATCGGCCAGCACGGTGGTGGCTGAGCCGCCTCTTTGCCTGATTCTTTCCGCGACCTGTTGAAGCTTGTCTTCACTGCGTCCGGCTATATAAACGTGTAAACCTTTTGCTGCAAAATATTTGGCGAGTGTAGCGCCCAAGCCACGTTCCGGGCCTACCCCGATAATAACGGCTGAACATTTTTGCTCCATGGTGAGTTTCCTAAATTGCACATCATTGAGAAAGAGCTAAAGGCTAAAGGCTAAAGGCTAAAGGCTAAAGGCTAAAGGCTAAAGGCTAAAGGCTAAAGGCTAAAGGCTAAAGGCTAAAGGCTAAAGGCT
>NZ_JAZGVT010000041.1:0-25086 GCF_036440755.1 Methylobacter sp. Wu8
TTAATTTAGGCAATTACCATGAAGAGCATGAAGGACATGAAGACTTAAACCTTTCATGCCGCTTCATGTCCTTCATGGTTAAAAAATGAAAAATAAAACTTGCTCAAGTTATTTCATGCCTGTTCCTTAGCTTGTGCGGGTTGAGTGACAGCGTATTGCACCGTATGGATGTCGGCTATTCGGAGCAATACGCTGCCGGGTGTGGGAACATCCGGCTGTGTGTTTACAACGACCCAAAATAAGCCGCTAATGCTTTAAAGTCGTCCTCGCTCAGGTTGGCGACAATGCCTTGCATCGGGCCGCTTTTGCGTGAACCGTCCTTGAAAGCTTTTAATTGTTGTACAAGGTAGTCAGGATGTTGTCCGGCAAGCCGTGGAAACTGGCCGTTGCCTGCCGCCGTGGAGCCGTGGCAGCCCAAACACATGTTGGCTTTGGCTTCGCCTGACTTTGCCAATGCCGGGTCGCCGCCAGCCTTGACGGGCTTCTGGCTGGAAAAATAAGCGGCAAGGTTGGCAATATCTTCATTGCTCAGGTTGGCGGTCATCGATTGCATCATCAGATTGATGCGGTCTCCAGCCTTGAATGCTTTGAGTTGATTGGCTAGGTAGATCGATTGTTGCGCCGCCAGAATGGGCCATTGCGCGCTACGGCTGTTGCCTTTTTCACCATGACAGCCGACACAATTCTCTGCTTTTTTCTCTCCTGCCGAGATGTCTGCCGCCGAAACCGGCAAAGCTAGAAAAACAGCCAGCAAGAAAGATAAGGTAAGGGGGTTCTGTAGTGAGTTCATGGTTCACCTCTTGGGATAGGATTAGACTAACTGTTTGGCGAAGTCTGCCTTTCACAGATAAGGCTTTTACTATACAACTAAAAAGATTAACTGGTAATAAAAAAGTTAAGGTGTGGCGCGTATATGCAAAATGGCGGGAGAGGAAGATCTGGTTGGAGTTTATGCGCACATAAATGTGGCAATTTGAGCGTCGTCTATGTTTTGGGCAGGGAAAGGATTGCTATGTTCAGGGCTTCTGAACATAGCAAGAAGCAAGGTTATTTTACGATGCGTAAATTTGGCTTGGAGGTCGGTTTTTTTACCGGTGGCGGCGGCTCATCGTCTTCATTGTCTTCCGGGTCGAAGATCATGCCTTTGCCGTTTTCTTTGGCGTAGATTGCCAATACTGCGGTTACCGGGGTGACAATGTGCATCGGTTTCCCGCTAAACCGGGCATTAAATTCAATTTCTTCGTTGCCGAGAGAAAGCCCCTGTATCGCTTCAGGTCTTATATTTAAAATGATCTTGCCGTCTTCAATAAATTCTGTCGGTAAAATCGCACCGGCATTTTCTGCATCCACCAGAAGATGCGGCGTCAGGCTGTTGTCAATAATCCATTCGTATATCGAACGAATTAAATAGGGCTTTAGAGATGTCATTTTTGCTAGGGTTTTATTTTAAAGGCTCGATCATTTCTTTCTCGGCGTCGCTAAGACTACGCTTGAAAGCGGCTCTGTTGAATATGCGCTGGGCGTAATTGGTGATCGCTTCGCTGGGCGTCGAGATGTCAATGCCTATGCTGGGCAGACGCCATAACAAGGGCGCAATGACGCAATCTATCAGCGAAAACTCATCGCTCATAAAAAAGGGTCGAGCGGCAAAAATAGGCTCGGCGGACAAGATGCTTTCTCTAAGCATTTTCTTTGCGCGGGCGGATTTTTTCTCGCCGGAAAATAGAATTTCGTCCAGTAACTGATACCAGTCCTGATCGATGCGCTTAATCAGCATTCTGGCGTTTGCCCGTGAAACCGGGTCCATTTGGTGTAAAGGAGGGTGCGGAAAGCGTTCGTCCAAATATTCCATGATGATGCGCGAGTCATAAAGAACCAGATCGCGTTCAATCAATGTCGGTGACGTGCCGTTAGGATTAAGCTCAAGTAAATCCTCCGGGGGATCAGTCGGGTCATAATATTCTATGTCTGCGACAACTCCTTTCTCGTGTAAAACAAAACGGGCGCAGTGGCTCATCGCGCATGTTGGAGATGAGAAAAGCGTCATTACAGATTTACGAGTAATATTTGTCACGAATAACAACCTCTTTAAAGACGGTAGAGCAATAAAAAAAAGGATATTATAACAGATTGGCGAGGTTTTTATTTGCCGTTGTTCGGCGTTGGCCGCGCTGAGGGATAAAGCCTGTGCTGAGTGTGTCGAAAGGGTGTTTCAAGCGGGAGTGATGGGCTGTTTCGGCAGCCCATCTTATTGCTCTGCTAATGATGCTTTATACGCTTAAGAATTAATGGATCTTTTTCCAGTATTCTTTTTTCAGCAGGTAAGCCACAACTAAAAACATCAAAATGTAAAATATCACGTATTTTCCGATACGCTGTCTTTCGAGCTGCACGGGTTCACCGACATACACCAGGAAATTAACCAAGTCATTGACGAAAATATCAAATTCTCCTGCGGACAATGTCCCCGGTTCTTTAAGAACTAAATTGGTGTATTCATCCCCCCATATATTTTTTTTATGCTCTGCATGTTGCTCACCTTGTAATTGCCAGAGTGGGTTAGGCATGGCGGTATCTTGGAAGACCAGGTTGTTTACCCCTCTAGGGCTTTTGGGATCGATATAGTAACTTTTCAAATAGCTGTACAGCCAATCCGCACCGCGCGATCTGGCAATTAACGACAAGTCTGGCGGTTGTGTACCAAACCATTTTTCCGCATCATGCTTGTTCATGGCGCTGTGGAGTTGGTCGTAGATGCTTGCTCCTTCAGGAGCAATGTCTTTTAGCATCTTTTTTTGATCGACATCGGTATCGAGGGCAATACGCAGGTAACGAATATGCTTGATTGAATGGCAGCCAAGACAATAAGTGACGAAGTGCTTCGCTCCTCGTTGCAATGAAGCATTATTGGAAAGATCGATACTCGCTTCTTGCAGTTCAATGTCTTCCGAGGCGGTAACCCCAAAAGACAGTAATAACAGTAAAAGTAATGCCGCTAAGTTTTTCATATTAATCCAGACTCCCTATTGCTTTTTTTACTAACCGAGTAATAACGTTTCTTATGCCTTCGGGATTAGGTTGTCTGGTAAAAGAAGAGCCTTTAAAAGCAGTATGGCCAATTTCGGTAGCTGCCGGTTTTAATACCGTAATTTCCTCAATTAACGCGGGCAATTGCTCCTCAAGACTATGTACCGTGGTTAAGCGTTTTGGCACCGGTTTGGTCTTTTCCCAGCGGGTATAGAGCGGCATTAACAGGAAGAAACCGAAGTATATCGCGGTGAAGATGCGCGCTAATATTGTTGCTGTCGGCGTTGCGGGTTGCGTACCTAAATAGCCCAGCGCCAGGAAACTGATTACAAATAGGGCCAGCGCTTTTTTATAAATGCCGCCGCGGTAACGAATCGATTTGACGGGACTGCGATCCAGCCAAGGCAACAGGAACAATACGACAATCGCACCGCCCATGCCGATAACCCCGGCAAATTTGTCGGGAATCGCTCTTAAAATGGCATAGAAAGGCGTGAAATACCAGACTGGCGCTATATGTTCCGGGGTTTTCATCGGGTCGGCAGGAATGAAGTTTGCATGCTCAAGGAAGTACCCCCCCATTTCCGGCATGTAAAAAATAACCGTGGCGAAAAACAACATAAACACGGCCACGCCGACGATGTCTTTGACGGTGTAATAGGGATGAAAAGGAATCCCGTCTACAGGATGTCCCCAGGGATCTTTGGAGTCCTTGATTTCAATGCCGTCCGGGTTGTTGGAACCCACTTCATGCAAGGCCACGATATGCAGGAACACCAGCATGACCAACGCCAGCGGCACCGCAATAACATGAAAGGCGAAGAACCGGTTCAAGGTTGCATCGGAAACCACATAGTCGCCTCTGAGCCAGAGCGACAAGTCGTCGCCGATCACAGGAATGGCGCTGAACAGCGAGATAATAACCTGCGCGCCCCAATAGGACATCTGTCCCCAAGGCAGCAGATAGCCCATAAACGCTTCGGCCATCAGGGCGACGAACAACAGCATGCCGAAAATCCAGATCAGTTCGCGGGGATGCTTGAACGAACCGTACAGCAAGCCTCTGAACATGTGCAGATAAACGACGATAAAAAACGCCGACGAACCGGTCGAGTGCATGTAGCGAATCAGCCAGCCCCAGTTCACATCGCGCATGATGTATTCGACGGAATCGAACGCCAGTTTGGCGTCCGGTTTGTAGTTCATGGTCAGAAAAATACCGGTCAAGATCTGGTTAACCAGCACCAGCAACGCCAGCGAACCGAAGAAATACCAGAAATTGAAGTTTTTAGGCGCATAATAATGCGTCATGTGTTCATTCCAGAGTTTGGTCAGCGGAAAACGAGCCAAAATCCATTCGTTACATTCAGTTATGCGGCTAGGTTTCATGCGCTTGCTTCCTCTGCGGATTCACCAACAACCAATAGGGTGTCGGTAATATAACGGTAAGGGGGGATTTCCAGATTAGTTGGCGCCGGTACGCCGCGATAAACGCGACCGGCCAAATCAAACCAGGAGCCATGACACGGACAGAAAAAGCCGCCTTTCCACTTGTCGCCAAGATCGTTGGGGGCTATTTCGGGTCGGAATGTCGGCGAGCAGCCCAAGTGCGTACATAAACCCACGGCAACAAAAATTTCCGGCTTAATGGAGCGCGCCGGGTTTTTGCTGGATTCCGGCTGTATGGATTCCACAGAAAGAGGATCCCTCAGTTCATTGTCCAGGGTTTTCAGCGTTTCAAGAACCTCAGTGGTTCGGTTGAGTATCCAGACCGGCTTGCCTCGCCATGCGACCCTGATTAACTGGCCGGGCTCCATTTTGCTGAGATCAACTTCAACGGGAGCGCCGGCCGCCATGGCCTTGGCGCTAGGTTGCATTTGAGCAAGAAAAGGAACTGCCAAGTAGCCTGTGCCGACTGCGCCGACCACGGTCAAAGCCGAGGTTAAAAACTGGCGTTTGGACTGATCGACGCCTTTATTATTCATTATAGAACTCTCCTGATTAGGTCTGCGCCTCTTATGGGCGCATTATTTTTCACCGCCAATATACCATTAGAGCTTATAAGATTTGAAGTGCTTATGCCGCAGGTTTTAGCGTTTGTTATATATTAAAATGGCCCGATGCCATCACATGATTCACAAGTCCATGATGTTAAAAAAAATTGTTGTTTTTTAGCGGAGCGATAACAGCATTAATTTTTTTATATAACTAGCGTGTATTCGATGGATCGGTAAGGTAATTATCCTTCGGCTCCAAGACAAGTTCCGATTATGGTTTGTCTTGCACGTAGTCGAAGAGCGTGTTCAGGCTGTTTGTTAATGCGGCAAGAAATGCTGCATTTTCTTCCGGTTTACCTATGGTTACCCGCAGGCAATCAGCCAGCAAACCGCCTTGAGCGCTCAGGTTTTTAATTAAAACGCCCTGTTGTTTTATGGCGTCGAAAATTTCGTTTGCCCGGTTTTCCGGTGTTTTAAACAGGATAAAATTTGCAGCGCTGGGATAGGCGGTAATGCCGCTCAACTCATTAAGCCGCTGAAAGACGATCGACCGTTCAGCGCAAATCTGTTGGGTTTGCCGATCGAACAATACCTTGTTGGACAAGGCAAAGTTTGCGCTTACCTGGGTAAGAATATTGATATTGTAAGGCAGGCGGATTTTATCGAGTTGCTCGATGAGGTCCGGCGTTCCGGCAATATAGCCGAGGCGCAAACCCGCCAATCCCAGTTTCGATACGGTGCGCATGACCAGCAGGTTGTCATATTGCCCCAGACTGTCGATGAAACTGGCGTCGGCAAAAGGCGCATAGGCTTCATCGATCACCACCAAACCCTTGGCGGCTTTTATGATGTCCCGGACCGACGCTTCGGAAAATAAATTGCCGGTAGGGTTGTTCGGGTAGGCCAGGAAGATCACCGAAGGCTGATGCCGTTCTATCGCACCAAGCATGGCCGGTAAATCCAGGTCAAAGCTTCCCTCTAGCAATGGAATGGCGTGGTAGCCCAGTCCCAGGCACAGGCTCAGCTGTTTATACATCACAAAACCGGGATCCGGCGCCAACACGCAGGCATCGGAAGGCAGCGCCATCAACAGCAACTGGATGATTTCGTCGGAACCGTTGCCCAGCAGCACATCGAATTGATCGGGTATGTTATTCAGGCGTTTAATGGTGGCAGTCAGGTGCCTGGCTTCAGGATCGGGATAGCGGTTCAGCGGGCAGTCTTTCAATGCTTCCAGCCAGTCTTTCTTAATGTCTTTAGGCCAGCTGTAGGGATTTTCCATCGCATCCAGTTTAATCAAGCCTGTGGCGTCGGCAACTTTATAGGCGGACATTGCCAGGACTTCTTTGCGGAAAAGGGAGGAAAGCAGATTATTTTCGGACATATATGAGGTTCAAGGCAAAAGGTGCAAGGTGCAAGGCAAAAGGTGCAAGGCGAAAGGCTTTAGTGCAAGCGGATGGTTCTTTTCGCCCTTGGCCCTTCGTCTTTAGCCTTCTTTTAACTTGGTTTTATCCTGAATTCCGCGGAGCGCGCATGGGCGGTCAGGCTTTCGCCCCGCGCCAATATCGATGCGGTTGTGCCCAGCGTATCCGCACCCGTTTGGGAACAGTTGATCAAGCTGGAGCGTTTTTGAAAATCGTAAACCCCCAACGGCGAAGAAAACCGTGCCGTGCTGGAGGTCGGCAAGACATGGTTGGGGCCTGCGCAGTAATCGCCCAAGGCTTCGGCGGTATAGCGGCCCATGAAAATAGCGCCCGCGTGGCGAATGTTTTTGCACAAGGCTTCCGGGTCTTCAACCGAGAGCTCCAGATGTTCGGGCGCAATAATGTTGGCCACATCGGCGGCCGCGTTTAGGTCGCTGACCTTGATCAATGCGCCGCGCGTCGTCAATGATGTCCTGATGATCTCTGCGCGTTCCATGGTCGGCAATAACCGATTGATACTTTGCTCAACAGCATCCAGATAAGCTGCGTCAGTGCTGATCAATATGGACTGAGCATTTTCATCGTGTTCCGCCTGCGAAAACAGGTCCATCGCAATCCAGTCGGGGTTGGTTTCGCCGTCGCAGATAATCAGGATTTCCGAAGGTCCGGCAATCATGTCGATACCGACTTGGCCGAACACCAGTTTTTTGGCGGTAGCGACGTAGATATTGCCGGGGCCGACAATTTTCGCCACCGCAGGAATGGTTTCAGTACCGTAAGCCAGCGCGGCGACGGCCTGCGCACCGCCCATCGTAAATACGCGGTCTACACCGGCCAGATAGGCGGCCGCCAGAACCAGTTGATTGGTTTCGCCCTGAGGCGCGGGCACGACCATGATCAATTCGCCGACGCCTGCGACTTTGGCGGGAATCGCATTCATCAACACCGAAGAAGGGTAGGCGGCTTTTCCGCCCGGCACATAAAGTCCCACGCGGTCCAGCGGGGTTATTTTTTGCCCGAGTACGGTGCCGTCAGCCTCTGTGTATTGCCACGACTCCATTTTTTGGTGTTCGGCATAAGCGCGGATACGGTTAGCGGCTGTTTGCAGCGCCTGGGACTGCTCGGCCGGTAAGCTGTTCCAGGCCGATTTGAGAATTTCCGGCGGCAATTCCAGCTCGGAGGCTTGCGCGATAGTGCGTTGATCGAAGCGGTTGGTGTATTCGACAACCGCTTTATCGCCGCTTTTTCGGACGTCGGCAATGATAGCCAGGACGCGCTGATGAATTTCCAGGTCGTCTGTTTCATCAAAAGCCAGCAGATTTTTTAATTGCCGGTCAAAATCGGCAGAGGAGGCATCGAGTCGGGTGATGTTTATATTAGACATGGCGGTAACCAAAAATTTCAAATGATGCAATATATTCAATCCAATGTGTAAAGGATCGATCAATTCACCACGAAGACACGAAGTACACGAAGTCTTCTTTGGTTTTCTTCGTGTCTTCGTGGTGCAATGCTTTTAAATTGAGTTATGTAGGGTACGCTTCGCGTACCATTTTTCAAAACGCACTCCAAATTTAAAAAAGGTACGCGAAGCGTACCCATTCGTCTTGCCTTGTTTTTAGCCTCTTTTCGCCAGCGTCTTTTCAAACTGGTCCAGCAATGTTTGAATCGCCTGATGCTTCATTTTCATCGCCGCTTTGTTGACGACCAGTCTGGAGCTGATGTTCATAATCAGATCCCGCGGTTCCAGGTCATTGGCCTTCAGCGTGTTGCCGGTATCGACCAGGTCGACAATACAATCGGAAAGGCCGACCAGCGGCGCCAGCTCCATCGATCCGTACAGTTTAATGATTTCCGCCTGTATGCCTAAGCCGGCGAAATAGCGTTGGGTTATTTTGACGTATTTGGTCGCAACCCGAACCCGTCCGGCAATCGGCGGCGCGTCTTTGTGTGCTGCGGTCATCAATCGGCAACAGGCGATGTTTAAATCCAACGGCTCATACAGGCTTTCAGCGCCGTGTTCCAGCAGGATGTCTTTCCCGGCGATACCCATGTCGGCCGCGCCGTATTCAACAAACGTAGGCACATCGGTGGCGCGGATGATGACCAGCTGAACATCGTCCCGGGTGGTTCGTAAAATCAGCTTACGGCAGGTAAGCGGGTCGTCAATCGGCGTGATGCCCGCCTCTGCCAATAACGGCAAGGCGTCCTCATAAATCCGGCCTTTAGATACGGCGATAGTCAGCATAGTTAAACCTTATCGTGGGACGCGGCGTATCGTCGCGCCCAATTGAGAGAGTTTTTCTTCGATATGATCATAGCCCCGGTCGATATGGTAAATGCGATCGACCAAGGTATCCCCTTCGGCGACCAGCGCGGCGATCACGAGACTTGCCGAAGCTCTTAGGTCAGTCGCCATAACCGGTGCGCCGGTCAGTTTTTTAACGCCGGTGCAGATGGCGGTATTCGATTCCAGCTTAATGTCGGCACCCATGCGCATCAATTCCTGAACATGCATGAAGCGGTTTTCAAAAACCGTTTCAGTAATGGTGCCCACGCCGTCGGCGATAGCGTTCATCGCGGTGAACTGGGCCTGCATATCGGTCGGGAAGGCCGGGTAGGGCGAGGTGCGAACCGAAACGGCCTTGGGCTTTTTGCCGTGCATATCCAGCTTGATCCAGTCTTCGCCGGTAGTAATGTCAGCGCCGGCTTCAACCAGTTTTTCCAGAACGGCATCGAGAATATCCGGGCGGGTGTTTTTAAGCCTGATGCTTCCGCCGGTAATTGCCGCGGCAATCAGGTAGGTGCCGGTTTCGATCCGGTCGGGAAGAATGTCGTAGTGGATGCTGTCGACACCCAGCTTTTCAACGCCTTCGATGACCAGCACGTCGGTGCCTATGCCGGTGATTTTGGCGCCCATTTTGTTAAGAAAGTGAGCCAGGTCGGTCACTTCCGGTTCCTTGGCCGCATTTTCAATAATCGTGGTGCCTTCGGCCAGGGCGGCCGCCATCAGCAGGTTTTCGGTACCGGTAACGGTGATTTGCTCCAGAACCAGACGGCAGCCTTTAAGCCGGGCCGCTTTGGCGTGGATAAAACCGTTTTCGACGCTAATGTCGGCGCCCATTTTCAGTAGACCGTTAATATGTATGTCGACCGGGCGCGAGCCGATAGCGCAGCCGCCGGGCAAGGATACATGAGCTTCTCCGAACCGGGCCAATAAGGGACCCAGCACCAGGATTGAGGCGCGCATGGTTCTGACCAGCTCGTAGGGCGCTACAAAACTGTTGATTGTGCTGGAGTCGACCTCGATATTCATTTTTTCGTCAACGGTCAGATTGACGCCCATGCGTCCCAGCAGCTCCATGGTTGTCGTGATGTCATGGAGATGCGGAATGTTGCCGACGCTGACCGGCGCTTCCGACAGCAAGGTGGCGGCCAGGATCGGTAAGGCGGCATTTTTGGCTCCGGAGATACGCAGCTCGCCAGAGAGTCGTGCGCCGCCGGTAATAATTAGTTTATCCATATGAATTAAGGTAAAAGATTCAAGGTCAAAGGTTCAAGGCTAATCGGCTTGAACGGCAAAATGGCTTGATTGGTCAAAGCCGCTGAGTTTGGCAAGATTTAGCAATTGCTCGGGAATATTTTTGAAAACTATTTGCGTTCTATTTTGCCGGGAATATTTTATCCACTCAATCATTAACGCAAGCCCCGCGCTGTCCGTACTGGAAACGAGGCTAAGATCGATGGTGATTTCTCTTGCGGCTTTTAAGAAAGAAATCGATTTCAGAGTCTGTTTGTCGATGGTCGCAAAGGTTAAAGCGCCATCGATCACAAAATGCACGGGACTCTCTTTAATGATATTCAGTTGGCTCACTTTTTTTCTTCCGCGGATTTAAACAGGAACTGGCCGAGCGCCTTTTCCAGAATAATGGCGGAATTAGTGACGTCAATTTTCCCACCGTCTTTTAAATATTCCTCGGAACCGCCCGCGTCCAGGTTGACGTATTGTTCGCCCAACAGGCCCGCAGTAAAGACGCTGGCAGTGGTGTCGTCCGGCAGCGTGTTGTATTGCTTGTCAATGCTCAGTTTTACAACCGATTCATAGGTTTTGGGGTCGAAACTGATAGCGCTGACTTGGCCGATTTTAACGCCTGCCGATGAAACCGGCGACTTAACCTTTAAGCCGCCGGAGTTTTCAAAACGGGCGGTAACCGTATAGGTGTCGTGCGCGGTAAAAGAGCTTAAATTACTCACTTGCAAGGCAAGAAAAAACAACCCGACTATGCCTGCTGCGACAAAGAGTCCGACAAAGGTGTCTTGGGTATTGGTGTGTTGCATGTTAATCATCTCCAAACATGAGTGCGGTCAGGATAAAGTCGAGACCTAAAATACTAAAAGCAGAATTGACTACGGTACGTGTGGTGGCCCGGCTGACCCCTTCAGACGTCGGGATTGCATCATAGCCCTCAAACAACGCTATCCATGAAGTGATAAAACCAAACACCAAACTTTTGATAACGCCGTTGACGATGTCGTCCTGAAAATCTATGTTCGCCTGCATTTGCGACCAGTAAGCGCCTTCATCGACGCCTAACAGCCCCGAACCGACCATTTGTCCGCCGATAATGCCCACCGCACTGAACAGGGCGGCAAGTAGGGGCATGGACAAGAAGCCGGCCAAAAAACGGGGCGAAATGATGCGCTTGATCGGGTCAACGGCCATCATTTCCATGCCCGACAGCTGTTCGGTTGCTTTCATCAGGCCGATTTCAGCTGTTAATGCGGAGCCGGCCCGTCCTGCAAATAACAGCGCGGTAACGACGGGGCCGAGTTCTCTGACCAGCGAAGCGGCAACCATGACTCCGAGCGTTTCTTCAGCGCCGAAATCGGAGAGTATGTAATAGCCTTGCAAGCCCAGAACCATGCCGACAAACAGTCCTGAAATGGTGATAATCAGAAAAGACAGCACGCCGACCGAATACATCTGGTTAAGCAGGAGCCTGGGGCGGGGCAATACGCTGAGTATCCCGGAAGTTGTCTGTAACAGGAAAAACGTGCCGCGGCCAATTTTGGTAAAACCGGTGCGGGTGTTTTTGCCCAAATGCTGTAGAAGTTCAATCATAAGTTAAGGTTCAAGGTAAAAAGCGTAAGGTGCAAGGCAAAAAATCTTGCACCTCAATAACGTTTGCCGGTCGACAATAAGTCGTCGACATAATCTTTTGCCGGATAATGAAAGTGTACCGGGCCGTCGGCCGCACCGTTCATAAATTGCTGTACCCAGTCGGATTCGGATTGTTCAATTTCCTTGGGCGTACCCTGACCGACGACTTTGCCTTCTGAAATGACATAAATATAATCCGCTATCGCCGCCGTTTCCTGAACATCATGAGAAACAATGATGCTGGTTAAACCCAGAGTGACGTTCAACGATTTGATCAGGTGAACCAAGGCCCCCTTGGAAATAGGGTCCTGTCCGGTAAAAGGTTCATCGTACATGATCATCATCGGGTCCAGCGCAATGGCTCTGGCCAACGCAATACGCCGGGCCATGCCGCCGGACAGTTCGTTAGGCATCAGGTCGCGCGCGCCTCTCAATCCCACCGCCTGGAGTTTCATCAACACCAGAGTGCGGATCATGGATTCGGGGAGATGGGTATGTTCGCGTAATGGGAAAGCGACATTATCAAAAACACTCATGTCGGTTAATAACGCGCCGCTTTGGAATAACATACCCATGCGTTTACGCAGCTCGTACAGCTCTGCTCGGCGCAGGCGGTGGACATTGTTGCCGTCGACGGTAACGGAGCCTTGTGCGGGAAACAATTGTCCGCCGATCAGCTTCAACAGGGTCGTTTTGCCGGTGCCGCTAGGCCCCATGATCGCGGTAATTTTACCGCGTTCAAATTCGAGGGAAATATCGTCAAATATTTTCCTGTCGCCGCGGGAAAACGACAAATTTTGAACAGAGACCAGGCTGTTTTGCGGAGAGACGCTGTTATCCATGCGTAATTAGGATCGAGTGAGAAAATTAAACAGGCTATTTTCTATGACTACTCCCTGTTAAGTCAATCTATTGTGCCGATTGCTTCAGAGGGAGGTTGAATTACGACGGACAGGATTGCAAATGCGTTTGCTGTAGCCGCCGTTATTGCAATAGCGGCCGATGTAAATTGAGCGGAGCCTTGGCTTCAATGACGAAAAATAATGGCGTTTGGTTTTCGGATATTTTGAAGCCTTTTTCCTCGTGGTTGCGTCACAAACTAATCAGCCGAACGTCTACGTCATGAAGCAAGCAAATAACGTATTCCTGTCATAGCCTATGCTGACATGCGCCTAGTTAATATATAGAGAGGGACAAAACATGCCGATCGACCCGAAATTGGCTCAATCGATAGACCAAGTATTGAAATATCTGCCGGATGTGATCTTTGATATTCAGAACAGGAAAGATTATGCCAAAAACCCAGCCTTTGCCGTCGACATCAGCCGCTTAAACGATTTCAAGCAGCAGCTGATGATCGTGAAAGACGGACCAATGCCGTCATCGAGCACATTAGCCGGAATACAGGGTACAGTAACAAACACCATCCTGCCGATGATCGAAAGCCTAATTTCCGCCAATCTAGTCATGGCCAATATGGGGCAATTAAACACCAACCGGACTATCGAACCTAAGGACGCGATAGATCAGAATGTGAAGCTGGCGTCGCTGCAAAACGCTCTCCAAGGCATGCTGCCTTACTTGCCGAAAGCCGAACGCAAGCTTATTCCTCCCAGGGTTGTCGGGGGCAAATTGTTATTCAAACATTGATAAAAGCCCAAGTCATAGAATGGGAGGAAAAATGAAATTAAAAAACGTGAAAGACTGGGACGCCATCGAAAACTTTCTTACGGCGCATGGG
The DNA here is from genome assembly GCF_036440755.1 of Methylobacter sp. Wu8. Classification (NCBI taxonomy): domain Bacteria; kingdom Pseudomonadati; phylum Pseudomonadota; class Gammaproteobacteria; order Methylococcales; family Methylococcaceae; genus Methylobacter; species Methylobacter sp. Wu8. The sequence goes on from NZ_JAZGVT010000041.1 coordinate 13,351, forward strand.
CAACATTATTATTACGGATATAAAGATTGTTACAACGATCTGAATCAGGACAAAACCTATACTGACGACGAAGCCGGGGCGAGGGAGTTAAGCCGGGATTTGATGGCGGTTTTAAATAATAAACTCGATGTTAACAGGCAGGCGCAAGACTCCGTACAGAAAAAATTAATAGAGATTTGCGAGTTGATTCGTGTCGGCAGGGCCGGAGGCGGCCCGCTTTTTGGGTCACCCACGGCAACTTGGTACGGCGATGTCGTTATGAACGGCTTATGTTTTGGCTTTACCGAAATATTTAAAGGACACACCGATTGGGAAATGGCGCTTTGGGAAGCCATTGTTGCTTGGCGGCCAATTGCAGGGGACACGGCGACATGTTTGGCGGCATTGAATGAATATTTGGACAGAGCCGTCAATTGGAGTGACGGATTAAAGGCCAACCGGGCTCTGGAGGGAGCTCTGATGTTGAAAGAAGCCTGGGAATACATGAATTTGGAAAGCACGGATTATGGCTTTGCTCCAGCCTGGCTGGATTTGGTGGGCACTGCCGCGACCACCACGCTTGTAGACAAGGGAGAAGTGACCAAAAACATTATCACTTTAGGGGATGCCAGGATTTTCATTGGATCCGTTGGCAACTTGGTCGAGCTGGACGCGTTGAAAACCGGGGGCAGCGCTTATATTCTCGAAATAAGCACACCTAACCATTCGATGATGGCAAGGTTTAATAATGGCGTAATAGACGCATTGGAGTCCGAGGAAAACGGAATAGACGTTGTTACAAATTGGAATGCGCTGGCGGATTTTTTATGGGCAGGTATCCAAATAGGTTATACGCAAGGGGACACCATACCTTTGAATATTGACGTTAAGCGTTTGGCTCCCAACGGGACGGACACCAGTGACGGCAAGATAGATATGACCGGCATATAGACGCCGTGCTCTAGGCCAGGCGGGCCATCCCTGTTTTCCGCACCATTTTTCAGGCAATCGGTTCCGCATACATCACAGGCTTGGGCTGACATGCATGTCGCGTCCCGCTCCAAAAAAACAGCTCCCAATTCCCCATAACTCGGGAGGATGCGGGATTAGTGGGTTAAAAAATTTTTGAGCGCTGGCTTATACCTTAGTAAATCCAAAACATTTCGTGTATCCTTTTTCGGTAAACCCGTTGACCCTGCCGCTTCGCCTCTTCCGAATGAAGTCGAACGGCGAATTAAAGAAATATGCCCGGCTCAGGTTATGAATTTAGCCGCGCTATTTCGCATAGACTAAAAATTTCATCGTGAAAAACTCCACTGCAAACTATCTGGTCGGCATCGACCTAGGCACAACGCATACCGTCGTCGCTTACGTCAAAGCCGATAATACTCATCAGGAAATACAAATCTTCCAAATCGAGCAGCTGATTGCTCCCGGCCAAGTCGCCGCAAGGCCGTTGTTGCCGTCGGTGCGTTACCATCCCGCAACCGGCGAATTGTCCGAGGCCGATCTTTCATTTCCCAGCGCGGTTGAGACCGCTGTCATCGGCGAGGCCGCCCGCCTGCTCGGCGCCAAAAGCAAAGGCCGGTTTGTCACCAGCGCCAAAAGCTGGCTGTCGCATCCGTCGGTCGATCATACTGCCGACATTCTGCCCTGGGGCGGCGGCGATGACGTCGGCAAGGTTTCCCCTATCGCCGCCAGCGCCAGCTATCTGTCGCACATTCGGACGGTTTGGGGTCATCAATTTCCCGATGCGCCGCTGGAACAACAGGATATTGTGATTACCGTCCCTGCTTCGTTCGATGAGGCGGCGAGATCCCTGACGCTGGAAGCGGCGCGGCTTGCCGGATTGCCTAATGTCCGGCTGCTGGAGGAGCCGCAGGCGGTTTGTTACGACTGGCTAAGACGGCATGCCGGGACGGTTAAGCAGGCGCTGGCGAATGTGCATCTGCTGCTGGTTTGCGATGTCGGCGGCGGCACCACTGATTTAACGTTGATTAAGGTAGAGCAGGGCGAGCAGGAGCCTAAATTAACCCGCATCGGGGTCGGCGATCATTTAATGCTCGGCGGCGACAATATCGACTTGGCCTTGGCGCATCTTGTCGAAAGCCGCTTGGGTAATGGAGAAAAACGCCTGTCGGCGGCCGATTTGTCGCAGCTGATAGAACAATGCCGGATTGTCAAAGAGCGCCTGTTGGCCGACGATGCGCCGGAGCAAATCAACGTCACCTTATTGGGAGGCGGCTCCAAACTGATCGGCGGTTCCCGTTCCGTTGCGCTGAGCAAAGAAGAGGTCAGAACCATTGCGCTGGACGGCTTCTTCCCGTTGTCAGGCCTCGACGATTTGCCGGACAGAAAACGCAGCGGCGTGGTCGAGTTCGGCTTGCCGTATGCGGCGGAACCCGCGATCAGCAAACATATCGCCGCGTTTTTAAAGTTGCACAACACCGCCTCCCTCGAAGCCCTTTTGGGGCAAGGCAGCGTCCCCGACGCCTTGCTGCTGAACGGCGGCGTGTTCCGCAGCCAGCCGATTACCCAGCGCATGACCGATTTAATCCAGTCATGGCGCTCCGCTCCCCCGGTATTGTTGGAAAACAAGCACCCCGAACTGTCCGTCGCGTTCGGCGCGGTCAGCTATGCGATTGCAAGGCGGGACAAGAAACTCAAGATCGGCGGCGGCTCGGCGCGCAGTTATTTCCTGCTGGTCGATACCGAGGATTCCAGCAAGCAGCAAGGCCCTTCGACTGTGCTCAGGACAGGCATTTGCATTTTGCCCAAAGGCAGCGAGGAAGGCGATGAAATCATCTTGAAAGACCGGCGTTTTGCACTGCGTTTAGGTGTGCCGGTCCGTTTTCACTTGGTTTCCTTGTCCGGCGACGGCGAATTCAAACCGGGCGATGTGGCTGAAATTACCGACTTGTTTCATTCCTTGCCGCCCCTGGCCGTGGCGTTTGAAGGCGATGCGGGCAAGCCGAATGCCGAGGTCATCGTCGAGCTGGCGGTCACCCAAACCGAGGTCGGCACGCTTAAGATCCAATGTATTGCAGTTGAGGACAGCCGTCAGCGTTGGGATGTCGAGTTTCAAATCAGGAAGAAGGCAACCGGTTTGCAAACGGACGCCGCTTTGCCCGCCAATGTTGACCGGATCGTCGAGCAGATACAGGCTGTTTTCGGCGCCAAATCCAGGCAGGTTGATCCCAAGGCGGTCAAAAACCTGCGCGCCGACCTGGAAAAACTCACCGGTACGGCGCGTACCGAATGGACGACGCCGTTGCTAAGAGCCATGTTCGGTACTTTGCTGGAAGGCGCCAAATACCAGCGCCGCTCCGAAAATCACGAACGCGTCTGGCTGAGTCTGACCGGTTTTTGCTTGCGGCCGGGTTTCGGCTATCCGCTGGACGACTGGCGCGTCGAGCAGTTATGGAAAAACTATCCGCAAGGCATTCAGTTTGTTAACGAAACCCAAAACTGGAGCGAATGGTGGACATTGTGGCGGCGGGTTGCGGGCGGCCTGGATGCTGCGGCGCAAGAGAAGATTTTTTCCGACATCGCAAAATTCCTGAATCCTGCGGCGGCAAGGCAGCCCGGCGTTGCCAAGCAGATCAAAATCCGCAGTTACGACGACATGGTGAGGTTGGCCGCCGTTCTGGAACGCCTGCCGGTCGCCGATAAAATACAATTGGGCGAATGGCTGTTGAAACGCCTGCAAAAAGCCGGCGAACCTAGCCAGACCTGGTGGGCGGTAGGACGCATCGGGGCAAGGGTGCCGTTCCACGGCAGCAGCCACAATGTCATCCCTGCCGAGACCGTCAGTCCGTGGTTGGAACACATGTTGACGGTAGACTGGAAGAAAATTCCGCAGGCCGGTTTTGCCGCTGCGCTGATTGCCCGGATGAGCGGCGACAGGGCGCGGGATATTGGTCAAGCTATGCGTCTACAGATCGTCGAAAAACTGAAACTGGGTAAAGCGCCCGCATCCTGGATCGATATGGTCGAACAGCTGAAAGAGTTGGACGAAAAAGAAGAAAAACAGATTTTCGGCGAGGCGTTGCCGCCGGGATTGAAACTTGTCAATGAAGCCTAGCGCTTAAAGAAGGGAACAATGAAGCTGGTTGGTATCGTGATCGTTACAGGGCTGATCCTGCTGTATTTTATAGATGCGGCGTTTAAAATTAACCCGTTTAATACGGAAATGTTGATACACAGTGGGTTGAGGTTTCTGACCGGTTTTATAATTCTTGGCATAGGGGTTTTTTATACCGGTAAAATCAGGCTCAAATATGCGCTTTTTCTTGTATTGGCCCTGGCGTTGGCTGATGACATCTGGGATTACACCAGGGATGTGAATAGTTTTAGCTTCGAAGTCATGCTGCACAGCATCTATATGTTGTTATGGGGGTCTTTGGCGGGGTATGTGCTGATGAAGCAGTGGCTGAATGGCCGTGATGCAAGGTGAGCAATGGACTGGCGGGTAAAAAAAAGCCTTCACCGCGCTGGCAAGCGATGAAGGCCAACCCCTAAGAGAGAAGTATCAACTACGTGTATGAATACTCAGCTTTCGTCATTTTTGGAGTTAGCTCTATATCCGTAAATTGAATAAGCGGCAATGATCATTAAATACACACTGAGTGCAGGCAGTTCACTGGGTTTCTCGGCTGTAGCCTGAGGAGTCGTATGGCTGTTAACGACATGGGCAGTTAATTGCGCGCCCGGTGAATTTTCCTGATTCAGCGCTATTTTTACGGTTGAAGACGTTGGGTCGGGTATGGATATGTTCGGTTTTTCCTGAACTTCAACAGCATAAACATTAAATGACAAAGTTAATGCGGCCAAGTAAGCCGATATGCTTTTTATATTCATTGTTGCACACTCACGAAAAAGGAAAGTCGATCAAATAAAGTAGCGATACGAAACTATTATCGATTTATTTCATTATGATGACAACGTTTTTTTATGAATGATTAGGTAGGCGGTAGGGTGACGCAGGAAGCGGTTGCCTTGGACGTAGCGCAAACCACCGCGGAGCTGATGGGTGAGGACTGTTTTTGGCGGTCGCCTGTTTGCCGGTGCTACAAATTCTCCGCATTTAACAGTATCACTTCAATCTCCTCGGTAATTTCTTCCTGGCGATAAATCTGGGATTTTCTTTGCAGCTTTACGGTTTCATCGTCGAGGTGATTTACCGCGCCCTCCAGATGCTGGAGGCGGCGGTGGTTTTCGGCCATCAGCGAGATATAAAAAATTTCGTGCAATACGGCAAATAAATAATGATGCAGCAAGTCCGCAAAAAATTCGCCGGGTTCCAGATTGAGTATCGGCGGGTTGCCGTAATGCTGGGTTTGCCCGTTTTGCCGAGGGAACGGAGGCAGCGCCTGCCGTTGGGCGATTTGATTGGGCGCGGTATCGTGATAAACGACGGTCAGCTGTAAGGCGGAGACGGCTTTAGTTGCAGTCCCGCCGTCGTGCAATGAGCTGATCGCGTCAATCAGGCGGTTAATGACCGCGGGTATTTCTTCGGCGACATTGGCGCCTTCGAGTGTCGCGATAACTTCGGCGGCAATGTCCTCTTGCCGGTTGCAAAGCCGGCTGCCGATGGCGATAACGCCGGTATAAGCCCCGGTTGCGATCGCATTAATCAGGCTTTCGTTAAAATCGCCGCAGAAACCGCGTTCCGCGCCCAGCAAAATGCAGACATGCGCGGCGTTGTCGTCGACCGCTGCCGGGCCGGGATAAAAATCCAGAAAATCCAGCGCCGTCCGCTCAATGTTAGCCACGGCTTGGCCCTGCATAGTTTTCAAACGCTGGAGTTTATGTATTTCCATGAGAGCCAGGTTTTTCATGGAATTTAAAATGCTGCGTATCTCCGTGAGTTGGGTGATGTGCAGTTGCAGTTCGCGGCTTAGGCTCATGACGGTTTAAGCCATTCGCCGAGCGTTTCCAGCCATTGATCTTGACCGCTGTTCAACGTCAGGGTCACGGTTTTGATGCCCTGTTCGATCCGAACCAACAGTTGTGCAATATCTTTAGGGTCGGCTTGGTTAAACAGTCCGCCATTAAACGCGGTCAGCCAGGCCAGTTGAAACAGGTTGCTGTGCGGAGCCAGTCGATCCTGTTTGAGTATTTCCCGTAGCAGCCGGCCCCGCGTGATCCGGGCTTCCATTGAGGCTTCCAGGCGCTGACCGAAACGGGTAAAGGCTTCCAGTTCCAGAAATTGCAGGTAATCCAGTTTCATTTGTCCGGCCTGGTCTCGGATGCACCGGTCCTGCGCCTTGCCGCCTATCCGCGATACCGACCGGGTGATGTCGATGGCCGGGCGGAATCCCGACACGAACAGGTCGTTATCCAGATAGATCTGACCGTCGGTAATCGAGATCAGGTTGGTCGGGATATAGGCGGCAATTTCACCCTGCTTGGTTTCGATGATCGGCAAGGCGGTCATGCTGCCGCCGCCGTTTTCGGCATTCAGGCAGGTCGAGCGTTCCAGCAGGCGGGAATGGACAAAAAAGATGTCGCCCGGATAGGCCTCGCGGCCGGGCGGGCGGCGCAATAGCAAAGACAGTTCCCGGTAAGTCCTGGCGTGGGTGGACAAGTCATCGTAAATAATCAGCGTGTCCCGCCCTTGCGCCATCCAGTATTCGGCCAGCGCGCAACCCGCAAACGGGGCGATATATTGCAGGCCGGGCAGGGCGCTGGCTTCGGCGACCACGCATACCGTGTAGTCCAGTGCGCCGTGATTTTTCAGGGTTTCCAGGGTGCTGACCACGGCAGAACGTTTCTGGCCGATCAGCACGTAGATGCACACTACATTCTTGTCTTTTTGGTTAACGACGGTATCGATCGCGATTGACGTTCTGCCTAGGCCTTCATCGCCGACGATCAATTGCCGCTGTCCTTTGCCTATCGGAATCAGCGTGTCGATAATTTTTATGCCGGTGTACAGCGGTTTATGGACAAAATCGCGGGCGATAATCGCGGGTGAACCTTGTTCCAGGTTTTCGCGCCCTGACGGAGACGGCGGTGCTTGCCCGTCCAGCGGCGTTCCCAGCGGGTCGATTACCCTGCTTAAAAACGCGTTGCCGACCGGTATGCTGAGCGAGTGTTTGGAAAGACGAACCGTGGTGCCCGCCGTCAGGGCTTCGGTTTCATACAGTAAAATCGCGCCGATCCGGTCGCGGTTAAGGTCGAAGACCATGCCCCGGCTGCCGTCGGCAAAAACCAGGATGTCTTCGATAGCTGCCGACGGCAGGCCCTTGATCCAGCTGATGCCGTCGCCGATGGAGACCACCGTTCCTTGTTCGATGATACGCAGTCCCGGCCGGTAATTGGCCAGCCAGTCGGCCTGTTTGTCAAGCAGACTGCCCGTTGCCGCCGGAGCGGCGATGACGGCGTCTCCGCTCTGGAACGTGCTGACGATAGGGTTTTCCGGGTTATTCGGGAGCATTGGCAATCTCGGCGAAACCGGTCAGTTCGTGTTGCAGGTTGGCGTTTAAAACCCAGGCGCCGATGTCCATGCGCAGACCGGCGAGCAACACGGCATCCTGATGATATTGAAAGTTGATTTGATTGTTGATTAACAGGGTCAGTCTTTGTTCCAGTTGCCGGCGCATTTCAACAGGTAATGCGTAGGCGGTGGTTATTTTGATGGGTACCGATTTTTTAGCGCCGAGCATCGTCAAACACAACTTGCAGGCTTCCGGCAAGGTCGTCAGGTTGTCCAGCAGCAGGGTAAACAAGCGGGCTTCCAGCTCAGGTCCTGCGGCCTGTTGCAGCAGCATTCCTGCAAACTTGGCGCCGTTCTGCAAGGCCTGTTTTTCGGCTTGTTGTTGCAACTCCCGGCATTGTTTCGACAGCGCCACTTTGGCTTTTTGCCGTTCTTGGTCAAGATCGGCATTCAGCCTGTCCAGTTGCGCCCTTCTTTCAGCCTCCAGCTGTTGTTGCAGGGCCGCCATAGCCGCCTGTTTTTCCTGTTCCCAGAGCTTTTGCCGGTTTTCATAAAGGCTGCGCTGCTGTTCCGCCTGTTGTTGCAGATTTTTTGCGTCGTTAAGCGATTGGTCGATGAACTGCTTGCGCTTGGCAATCACGTCCAGCAATGGCTTGTAAAAAAGCCGCTGCAAAATCCAGATCAAAATCAGGAAGTTGATGATTTCAAGAACAAAGGTGGAGAGGTTGAATTCCATGTTTGAGCCTTCGAATTATTTAACGATGTATTCAAGCAGCGGATTCCGAAACAGCACGATCAAAATAATAACCAGACAATAGATAGCCAGCGATTCGATCATGGCCAAGCCGATAAACAAGGTGCGCATAATCGACCGTTCCGATTCCGGTTGCCGCGATAAGGCCTCCAGCGCGCTGCCGATGGCTTTGCCCATCGCCAGAGCAGGGAGCATTACGCCAATCGCGATGCCGATAATGGCGGCGATGCTGGACCCAAGGACAATCGAGGCAATGTCGGACATAAGTTACTCCTGTGAATTAAGTTGTTGGGATTGTATGGCGCCGGCCAGATAGATCAGGGCCAGCATGCCGAAGATATAGGCCTGTACCAGCGCTTCAATGATATGCAGCATTAAAATCGGAATCGGCGCGAGAAATCCCGCTACCAGCAATATCAGCATGGCCGCCATTTCCAGGCTCATCATATTGCCGAATAAACGGATAGCCAGCGCCAGAGTTCGGGTAAATTCGCTGATAATATGGAAAGGCAGCAAAATCGGGCTGGGCGTCAGGTAATGATGCAGATAGTTTTTTAAGCCCTGGGTTTTTATGCCGAACCAATGCACCGAGAAAAACACCAGTACCGCGAGCGCCGAGGTCACCGAAAGATCGCGGGTCGGAGAATGCAATCCCGGTATTAACCCGACCAGATTGGCAATGATCAGGAACAGCCAAAGGGAGGCGATAAAAGGCATGATTTGCCGCCCGTGTTCCGGCGCGACTGCGGTAATGGCATCGTCGATAGCCGCGACGATGCCCTCAGCGGTGGTTTGCATTGAACCCGGCAACATGTCCAGATGCCGGGTTGAAAGCCAGGCTATCAGTGTAACCGCCAGCATGATTCCCCAGGTGGTGATGAGGGATAAGCCGATCACTACGGGACCGATAGCCAATGTAAATTCGTTTTCCATGATTCAGCCTAATCTTTAATCAAGAAATACACATTAAAAATCCCAACAACCAATCCGGTAAACAATAAACTGAGCGTCCATCGCGTTGAGTAACCATCCAGCATACCGTCCAGCCAATGCCCCAAATAAACGCCGCCGATAACAGGCAATACCATGACCAACCCCAGTGTGCCGATATAGACGGTTTGGGACAGCAGATTCGGCCGATCATGTTCGGCCTTTTTGATGCGTTTGATCTGGCTTTCGATTTTCTTTTTGAGGAGCTGTTGATTATTCATCATTGCCAACCTGTCTTGCGATTAAGCGCCAACATGCGTTTTAGCATGGCCTGTTCCATTTTATACAGACTCTCTTTGGTAGCGCGCAGGTTTTCTTCCTCGGCGATCAATTGCTGTTCCAGCAAGTTGCTGATCCGCTCAAGGTCGGTGTCGATCAGAAAATGCCGGGTGCTGATCGTCAACTCATTATTGTTGAAATAAGCCACCGCTCCCGGCAGCGCCAGGTACTGCCAGTCATCTGTCGCCAGACGAAAACGCGCCAGACCGAAAACCAGGGTGGTCATGAACCGGGCATGATTGGCCTGGATGCCGAAGCAGCCCGTAGCGTCCTCGCCGACAAAGGAGGTGACGCCGGCGATGCGTTGTTCGTGGCTCGCGTCGAACAGGTTCAGTACGAATGGGTTCATTAAGGGCAATTTTCCATAACAGGTAAATATCTTAAAGCATTTTTTCACCACGAAGGCACGAAGGACACGAAGTTTTAAATATATGAGTTAAAGCTATTTTCCTTCGTGCTCTTCGTGCCTTCGTGGTGAATTTTTTAAGTTTTTAACCGGGTTCCTGCATCGATCCGCGCATATAGCATTGCTCCTCGGATAGCTCGTCATAGTGCCCCGCCAAAAAGGCTTCGCAATCGGTCAGGGTTTGCGCCAGAGGCACTGAAACCCCGGTTTGCTTGGCAGGGTCGGCCAGAACCGCAAACGGCTGGGTCAGGTAACGTTGCAATTTACGGGCGCGCATGACGATTTTCCGGTCAACCTCGGCCAGTTCTTCCATGCCGAGCATCGCGATAATATCCTCCAGTTCATGATAGCGCGCCAGATGTTCGCGTACACCTTGCGCGACGGCATAATGGCGATCCCCCAGAGTATGCCTGTCCATCAGCTTGCTGCTGGAGCGCAACGGGTCGACGGCCGGGTAAATGCCTTTGCTGGCCTGATCCCTGGATAGGATAACCGTGGTGTCCAGATGGCTGAGTATGGCGCTGACCGCCGGGTCGGTCATGTCATCGGCCGGCACGTAGACCGCCTGCACCGAGGTGATGGCGCCTTGCCGGGTGGACAGGATGCGATCCTCCAACTCGGCGACTTCGGAAGTCAAAGTCGGCTGGTAACCTACCGTGGCAGGCATGCGGCCCAGCAGGCTGGAGATTTCACTGCCCGCTTGCACGAATCGGAACACATTATCGACCACAAACAGCACTTCTTTATGCAGCGTGTCGCGCAGGTATTCGGCATAAGTCAGCGCCGACAGGGCGACGCGAAAACGCACGCCGGGCGATTCGTCCATTTGCCCGAACACCAGCAAGGTATCGTCCATGACCCCGGCCTGTTGCATTTCCCGCCATAATTCGTGGGCTTCGCGGATGCGTTCGCCGACCCCGGCAAAAACAGAAACCCCTTTGTGGATCGCAGAAACGGCATGGATAAATTCCATGACCAGCACGGTCTTGCCGACACCCGCGCCGCCGAATAATCCGGTTTTTCCGCCTTTCACGAAAGGGCATAACAGATCGATGACTTTAATGCCGGTTTCCAAAATGCCGCTGATGCCGATGGCTTCGGATAATGGCAGCGGTTTAGCGTGAATATTGCGGAATTCGGTTTTAGGCAAAGGCGGCAGTCCGTCCAGCGGTTTGCCGAATATATTCAGCAAGCGGCCCAGACATTGTTCGGATACCGGGACATGCAGCGGCGCGCCGGTATCGTATACGCTCATGCCCCGGCTTAATCCGGCCGTGCCGTGCAGGGTGATCGCCCGGATGTGCCGTTCATCAAGGTGCTGATGTACCTCGAATAGATAGGCGGCATGGTCAAAGCGAGTGAACAAAGCCTGGCGCAAAGGCGGCAGCTGGGTGCAGTCGATAATCACCACCGGGCCATGCACTTCAACGATGGTGCCGATGACTGGCCGGGATTCCTGTAAATTGTCCAATAGCGGCTACTCCAACTGTGGTGAATAAAACACAGAGCTTTGATAATAAACTATAGATACGAACCGCTACAAGGATGTAGGAGGTAGGGCTCCAAAAGTAGGCGCTTTAAATGACGCAACGGACACGATTCGGTTCTCAATCTTTCCTGCCGGATGCGAAGCTTTGGCTTTCGTAATTTGTCGACCTTTTATATGCAAAGAGGCGGTGCGTTTGCGGTGATGTTTTCTGAATAACGTTGTGGCGGGATGGTGGGTTTTCGGTTTTCAAATTAATCAAACAGTGCGTAGAGCGTTGTAACTTAGATTCAACTCATAAGTGCAATCGGCACTAATCGGAAAAGAAAAAGGTTAACTGATATAGTTTCACGCTTTTTTCAATCCGACCAAAGACGAGAAAGCGCATGAGAAACTATAAA
>NZ_JAZGVT010000020.1:0-19420 GCF_036440755.1 Methylobacter sp. Wu8
TGGCAACCTCATTGTTTGATGATAAACGATCCCTCTGATGAGGGCTTGAGGTTAAATTTTAATTGTTTTATCGGGGGCTGTTCAGCGGGGTGTTCTCCGCGGTAGCGGCTTCGTCCAACAAGCTATTCCAGCGGACTCCGCTCCGCCGCTGAATATGACGTTAGGCAACACATTATTGGATATTTTTCCGATGCCGTTGGAGAACATACAATGGGAATTTTGATTGAATATTTTGAGTTATTCTGTTTCAGAACGAAACGGTTTGTTTGGAGGTTTTTAGTTTTAACATCAATTTTTCTCAACTTATCTATTGCGTATAGTGCCGAGATAGAAAAAGATGGGATAAGTTACCAAATTGTTTCTGCGCATGATCTAACCGAAGGTCTTTCATTTTGGAAATGGAGTCACGATGACCCGACAGTATTTGACGGCGTGAATGTTGCGGTAGCGGGTGGAATAGAAATTCTCCCTTGCGCACCTTCATTTAATGCAGGCGATATTAGTAGCTTATCATTTAACGATTTAAATAATGTAGCGACTAATGTATTCGGAGGAGAAACACTAGAGCCTTTAGATCAAAACCTAGCCTATTTACATCTTTATTACGCTGATGCAAAACCAGAAACAGTGCAGAAACTGCTTCGCGAGTATATTACTATAGCTAACGATTTGACTGACACCTCTTCATCATGTAGACAAATCAACGGATCTAACGTAACCGATATATTCGGGATTGTGTACGGACAGGTGAAAGGTGGCTTGGGGCGAACACAAGGAGAATGTTACGACCATCCTAGCCAATTTCCATATATCGCTCATCAAGGCTGTAGACATATATCTGTACATGATATTGAATTAAAAAAATATTTTATCACTTCAAGTGACCATAGGACTAAATCTTTAAAAGGTATAGCCGAAACTCTAGGTCCTGCGATAATTGAGCGATTTATCATTCCAACGAAGTAAAGTAAATGGTAAAGGGTTTTAACGCGGAAAGGCATAATCCGTAACGCGGTAAGCTGCAATCCCGTAGTGCAATAGGACGGGCTGAGGTACGAAGCCCATCAATCGAGAAGCAACTAAGCCTAACTCAACGCTCCAGTTGACCGCCGCTATCGCGGCGGCAACTGAGCTTTGCGTTGAATGGCTGCTAATTGAATCCCTGCCGACATTGAGCGCAAAGCTTCGAATGTCAACTAGGGGTCGTAACCGGATGTTCACCAATGGCCTTCGCGATCAGTTGGGAATAACGTAGTTCTGCTCCCGGCACTGTCTTGTCTATTGAAACGCTAATAGCCGTTTTTTTGAACGAAGCTTTACTTCCGGTTACCCCGGAGCCGGTACCGGAGTTTTTTAGGGCATGTAATTGAGAATCTTCGATTTCGCCCCTGGACACCATGAACTCCAGAGGCTCCGGTCTGATCGTGGCCTTTTATTATTTGTTAGTCATTGCGCCTGTCTACGCCCAATTCTCACGCTTAATCAGTATCCCGCTTCAGTAACGCTTCAAACTGCTCAGCGGGTAACGGCTTGCTGAATAAATAGCCCTGCATCTCGTTACACCCCTGATTACGCAGGAAAGCCAATTGTTCCGCCGTTTCCACGCCTTCGGCAATGGTTTTTAGGCCCAGGCTCCGGGCCAGGCTGATGACGGCGATGACAATAGCTTTGTCTTCAGGGTCGGTGCTGATGTCCCGCACAAAAGACTGGTCGATCTTGAGCTTGTAAACCTTAAACTTTTTTAGGTAACTCAGCGACGAATAACCGGTGCCGAAGTCATCAATAGACATTCGGATGCCGCATTCGTGCAGATTGTTCATGACGTCGATCGCGCCTTGCGGGTTCTGCATGGCCACGCCTTCGGTCAGTTCGAGTTCCAGATATTCGGGCGGCAAGCCTTCTTCGTCGAGTATGCGGGTAACCAGCTTGGGCAGGTCGGGATGACGAAACTGCACCACCGACAGATTTACGGCCATGATCAATGGCGCTAAGCCGGTTTCCAGCCATGCTTTCGCTTGCCGCACGGCGCACCTGAGCACCCATTCCCCGATCGGTAAAATCAGTCCGCTGTCTTCCGCGACCGGGATGAATTCGGCGGGCGACACCGTTCCCAGTTCGGGATGCCGCCAACGCAGCAAGGCTTCCGCCCCGATAATCCGGCCGTCGGCTATGGACACTTGCGGCTGGTAGTGAATTTCAAATTGGCCGAGATTCAAGGCCTGGCGCAGGGCGCTGACCAGCTGTAGATTACGCGCCAGACGGGCATGCATTTCCGGAGTAAAGAAGCAGAAGCTGTGGCGGCCTTCCTGTTTGGCGCGATACATGGCGATATCGGCAGACTTGGACAGCGTTTCCAGATCATCGCCATCGCCGGGATAGAGCGCAATGCCGATTGATGCGGTCAGGGTCAGGTCGTAATGCTCAATCCGAAAGGGCTCGGCGATGGCGTCCAACAGTTTTTGCGCCACATGAGCGGCGGCACGCGCCTCGGTGCCGGGTAGCAGGAAAATGAATTCGTCCCCGCCCAGGCGCGTCACGGTATCTTCTTTATACACAGTTGCACGCAGGCGTTTCGCCAGCTCAACCAGCAAGGCGTCGCCGACACTGTGGCCGAGGGTGTCGTTAATGTCCTTGAAGTGGTCAAGGTCAAGAAACATCAAGGCCAATTGTCCATTGGTGCGCTTCGCCAAGCCGAGGGCGTATTTGAGGTGATCGTTGAGCCGGGTACGATTCGGCAGCCCGGTGAGCGGGTCGAAATTCACCAGGTACTGAATATGTTCCTCGGCCTGTTTTTGCTCGGTGATGTCCTCGGATACCCCTAAAACACCGGTAACTTCGCTAGCCTGATTTTGAAGGGGTACTTTAGACGTGCGCAGCCAGGTGATTTTTCCGTCAGGCGTGGTTATAAGCTGTTCGTAGGCCAATTTGGAGATGCCTGTAGCCATGACCTGTTGGTCGTCGGCTTGATATAATTCGGCGTGTTTTTTCCAGCACAGCTGAAAGTCGTTCTTGCCGATTATATTGTTCAGCGAGGCTTCGCCCGCATCTCTGGCAAAAGCCGGGTTGCAACCCATGTACTGGCATTGCTTATCCTTCCAGAAAATGCTTATGGGCGCGGTGTCGATGATGGTTTGGAGTAGATTGTGCGACTCTGCAAGCGCATTTTCAGCATGATTGCGTTGTGCTTCGCGCTCAAAGTTATTTAACGCGAAGTCGATATCCATCACCATTTCATCCAGCAGGTTGCGTGCGGGTTCATCAAAGAAATCGATCCCGGAAGCATAGAGTGTGAAAACGCCGATAACCGCGCCGTTTTTGTGCAGCGGTAGCGCGGCGGACGCTTTCCAGCCATACGTTGAGCCGCGTTCATGCCAGACCGCCGTGACCGGGTCGTACTGAAAATCCTGACACCAGAAGGGGCGGTCTTCACGCATGGAGATTCCGGTTGGGCCGCGCCCGGCAGGGTCGTGTTCATCAACCGAGATGTTGATTCCGTCCAGGTATTCGGTGCCGCTGCCATAACAGGCAATCGGCCTGACCTTTTTACTCGGTTCATCCAGCATGCCTATCCACGCCATCTTCATGCCGCCGAAGATCACCGCGTCGCGGCAGATTTGAGCAAACAGCTCGGCTTCATTATTTGAACGCACGATGGCTTGATTGCACTGGCTCAGTGCGGCGTAAAGCTGGGTCAGGCGTTGATTTTTCGCTTCATCCTGTTTGTGTTCGTTATCGAGCTGAGCCAGTTTGGCTTGGGTTTCCGATAGCCAGGCCATGACGCTGTTTTTCATGCCTTCGCCGACGGGAATCGGGCGTTCAAAATCCCCGCTGCCGAGGCGGGCGATATGCTTTTGCAGATTGTCCACCGAGCCGCCCAGCGTGGTATGTAAAACCCGGTAACTGCGCCAGAGCAGAACGACCAGCAGCACACCGAAGGCGATGAACGCCGCACGCAAAAGTGAGGCGGTGGCCGTGGCGGTATGCACGGCATCCAGGCTGCGCTGATTGATTATCCGGTAGAGCTCGTTGATCGGTCGCATGATGTCGGCTTTGGCTTGATGATAATGCTCATCGGACAACATGCGGCTGGCTTTGATGCGGTCGGCTTCGGTAGCCGGCGGCGTTGATTCGACCAACTTCATCGCGGCATGTTCGGTGTCGGTCAACGCGTCGGAATTGGCCTTGGCTTCCGCCAGTTTGGCTAATTCCTGGTCGGTAAATCCCGCTTGCCGCATCAGTTCCAGCAAGGCAATCGTTTGTCCGCTATCCGGCCGCGGTCGACGGCCGTCAGTCAGCACCAGATCCCAATAGATGTTGTGATAATCAACGGGGCGGGGCTTTTTGCCTTCGCGAATGTCGAGGATTTCCTGAAAATATTGTTTGTAAATGGGGTTGCCGGTTGTCACGTAGCTGCGGGCCATACGGGAAAGATCGTCGGATGACTGACGCAATTCATCGGCCAGCAAGAACGATTGAAGCCGAGTTTCGAGGGCGTGATCAATCTGTTTTTCCGCCTGGACGTACATGACAAAAACAACCGCGAAAATAATAAACATGGCCAAGGTCAGCCAGAGGTTTTTGGAAAATCGTGAAGAGCGGTCATAAATCGTCATTGCATCTTCTCGTTCACGAGCGGCGGGCATCGGCGCCGGTTGCATGGTTTTTTTTAATTGTCATTGATTCGTTTGCAAGACGTGGCTTGTCTGTTCTAAAACCGTTTGATGGTGGTCAGGCAATAAGCTATTCCAAAGCTGCCCCGGCCGTCCAGATATTTTTACGGGCGGGTAAGCATACGCCTGAAATTTTAAATTGCCGCTATTTTTGAATGCTGCCGCGGTTGGGGAAGGTGTTGGCGGGCTTAAGTTTCTGATGCTGTTTGACATCTGCGCGGTTTTCAACTGCAAGCTTGTGCGGATGTACGCTATAATCGCCCAATATTCCACAACCTGGCATTCAATAAATGGCTCAGTTTTTTGAAATACACCCGGAAAGTCCGCAGCTGCGTTTGATACATCGCGCCGTGGAAATAATCCGTAAGGGCGGCGTTATCGTTTACCCGACGGATTCTTCGTATGCGATCGCCTGTCATATAGGCGATAAGCAGGCGCTGGATAAAATCCGCCGTATCCGGCAGTTGGACGATAAGCATAATTTTACTCTGGTGTGTAAAGACTTGGCCCAGGTGTCGATGTTTACCAAAATCAGCAATGATGCATACCGGTTGATTAAGGCGTTAACGCCGGGCGCTTTCACCTTTATTTTGGATGCTACGCGCGAGGTGCCGCGCCGGTTGCAGCATCCGAAGAAAAAAACCATAGGCATACGCGTTCCCGGCCACCCAGTCGCGCAATTGCTGGTGCAGGAGTTGGGCGAGCCTTTGTTCAGTTCTACGTTGATGTTGCCGGGAGAGGATGAGGCGCTGACCGACCCTTATGAAATCAAGGATAAATTGGACCATGAGCTGGATTTGATCATTGACGCCGGTATTATTGAGTTTGAACAAACGACTATTATCGAGTTTTCCGCTAATGGCGCCGAGATCATCAGGCAGGGCAAGGGCCTTGCGCCGATGTTGAGCTGATGAGGATGCAGGCATGATGGATGAATTGACGCTGTTGCAACGCATAGTAGTCTGGATTTTGCCGGTCATTTTCGCAATTACCGTGCATGAAGTGGCGCATGGCTGGGTAGCGAAAAAATACGGCGATAACACCGCTTCGATGCTGGGCAGGCTGACCTTAAACCCGATCAAGCATATCGATGTGCTCGGAACCCTTATTATCCCCGGTTTGCTGCTGCTTTCTTTTTCCGGTTTTATTTTCGGCTGGGCAAAGCCGGTCCCCGTCGATCCGCGGAATTTTAAAAATCCTAGGCGCGATATGGCGATAGTCGCTTTGGCGGGTCCTGTTTCCAATTTGTTGATGGCTGTCGGTTGGGCGTTAATAGCCAGGGTGGGGGTGACGATAGGTATGCAAGCCGAAGCCGTTTCATTGCCGCTGATTTATACCGGAGTTGCCGGTATTTCGATTAACCTGGTGCTGGCGCTGATTAATCTGTTGCCGATTCCGCCGTTGGACGGCAGCCGGATTCTGACCGGCATTTTGCCCAGTTACTGGGCGTGGCAATACAACCGCCTGGAGCGTTTCGGGTTTGTTATTTTGCTGGTGCTGTTATACACGAAGGTTTTGGGCCTGATTTTGGCTTATCCGATGTTTGTTGCACAGCAAGCGTTCTTTTCGATTGCCGGGTTGTAAGGTTTGTTTTTGTTTTTCGGCGACCTTTCCTGTATTCGCAAAGCTAGCGCTTGAAAGCGAGCATATGAGCCAAGACGCAGTCGAAGTTTTAGATCCGCCGCCGGCGTTTGCGATCGTTAACGGTGCGCCTTTTAACAAGCTGCCGGACGATCTTTATATCCCGCCTGATGCACTGGAAGTGCTGCTGGAAACCTTTGAGGGGCCGCTGGATTTATTGCTGTACCTGATACGAAGGCAGAATCTGGATATTGTCAACATACCGATAGCCCGGATCACTCATCAATACATCGCCTATATTCAGGTGATGACTGAATTAAACCTGGAGCTGGCGGCGGAATATCTGGTGATGGCCGCGCTGTTGGCGGAAATCAAGTCAAGAATGCTGTTGCCTAGGCAGCCCGATGCCGAAGACGAAGAGGAAGACCCGAGAGCAACGTTGATTCGCCGGTTGCAGGAATATGAGCTGATTAAAAATGCGGCTGAAGAAATTGATCAGTTGCCCAGAGTTGAACGTGATATATTTGAAATCAACGTCGATGTTTCGGCCCTGAAAAGTGCCGAACAAAACTTGCCGGATATTCAGCTAAAAGAAATGCTGCTGGCGTTTCAGGACGTACTTAAAAGAGTCGAGCAGCTCAGTCACCATCAAATTACCAAAGAACCCTTATCTGTCCGTGAACGCATGTCAACCATTTTGGAAAACCTTAAAGGAGCGGATAGTCTCCTTTTCTCGCAATTATTTATCCGAAAAGAAGGTCGACACGGAGTCGTTGTCTCGTTTCTGGCCATCCTCGAACTCAGCAAAGAACGACTCATCGATATTATCCAGCCCGAGCCCTTTGCCGAATTACGCGTCAGAACCGCCGCCACCGCCGAGAGCTGAGCCATCGCCGGCCGAGACAACTCAGGACAGGTCTTCCGTAACTGAACAACGTGACATTAATGTGGAAATTAAACGTGTAGTTGAAGCCATTTTATTCGCAGCAAACCGCCCGATGACCTGCAAACAGCTGCAACAGGTTTTTCCTGAAATCGAGCAGCCGCCGCTACAGGAAATACAGGACGCTTGCGAGGCGATCAAAGAGGATTATCGATTCAGGCCGGTTGAATTAAAGCGGGTAGCCAGCGGTTATCGTTTTCAGGTCAAGCAGGAATTGTCGCGCTGGGTATCGAGGTTGTTTGAAGAAAAGCCGCCACGATATTCCCGCGCATTGCTGGAGACGCTGGCGATTATCGCCTATCGTCAACCGGCAACACGCGGAGATATTGAAGATATTCGCGGTGTCGGCGTCAGCTCCAATATCATTCATACGCTGCTTGAGCGCGAGTGGAT
This sequence comes from Methylobacter sp. Wu8, assembly GCF_036440755.1. Classification (NCBI taxonomy): domain Bacteria; kingdom Pseudomonadati; phylum Pseudomonadota; class Gammaproteobacteria; order Methylococcales; family Methylococcaceae; genus Methylobacter; species Methylobacter sp. Wu8. The sequence continues at coordinate 7,588 of NZ_JAZGVT010000020.1, forward strand.
CCGGGTGGTGGCGCACAAAGAGGTGCCGGGCAGGCCGGCTTTATACGGCACAACCAAACAATTTTTGGATTATTTTAATATTTCATCATTAAATGAACTGCCGACATTGCAAGAGATTCAGCAGCTTGATTTGTCGTTAGATAATACGCAACAACCCATGCAGGTAAAGAGTGAACAGCAAGAAACAACCGAACAGATCGCCGAAACCATCGAACAGCTCAGCGAAACAGCCGAACAGGCCGCCAAAGCCGACGACAGCGAAACCGGCGAGCAGGTCTCCTAAACAGACTGAAGGCAAGGCTGCCGTGGCGTCGAAAAAAATTGACGCGAATCAGCCGGTCGATGGAGAGCGTATCCAGAAAGTATTGGCGCGCGGTGGCGTCGGCTCCCGGCGCGAAATCGAACGCTGGATAGATGAAGGGCGCTTGAAGATTAACGGCAACCCTGTCGGTTTGGGCGACCGGTTGAAGGACGGCGATCATTTGACGATCAATGACCGGGTTGTTCACTGGGAAAAATTTGTCGAGCAGCCCACCCGTGTGTTGCTTTATCACAAACCTGTCGGCGAAGTGGTTACGCGCCGCGACCCGGAAGGTCGGCCGGTTATTTTTACGCAACTGCCGAAACTGTCTGTCAGCCGCTGGATAGCCGTTGGCCGCCTGGACATCAATACCTCGGGATTGTTATTGGTCACCAATAACGGCGAGCTGGCCAATCGATTGATGCATCCGTCAACGGAAGTGGAGCGTGAATATGCGGTGCGCATTTTGGGCGAGGTTTCAGACGCTACCCTGGCCAAACTCAAGCAGGGCGTGGAACTTGAAGACGGCAAAGCCAAGTTTGACGATATTCGGTTTTTCGGGGGGGAAGGCGCCAATAAATGGTACAACGTTGTCGTTACCGAAGGCCGCAACAGACTGGTAAGGCGTTTGTGGGAGTCGCAGGAAGTGATCGTCAGCCGCTTGATGCGCGTGCGCTATGGGCCGGTGGTATTGCCCGAGCGATTGAAAGCCCGTACATTCTATGAACTGACTGATAAAGAACTGGAATTGTTGTTTGAATTTGCCGGTATGGAGGGAGAAAAGCCGGTGCGCACATCAAAACCCGAATTTAAGACTCATAAGCCTGGAAAACATTAACGGCGCGATTCGGGTTTACCCGCAAGGCACAATCGTGCCGGGGTGCAACCCGATTTGTCTTTGATTCATTTGCTTGAGACAACTTGGTTTCGGCCTCTTTTTTTAGCGGTATACATGGCGTCATCAGCGCGTTTGATGAAAGACTCGATCGTATCATTTTCGCGTAAGGTGCTGACACCCAGGCTTGCAGTGATTTTAACCGCTTCCATGCCGTAAGCGATTGTGTGATGCTCAATTGAGGCGCGAATCCGTTCAGCCAGCAATTCCGCGCCGTGAGCGTCGGTATCGCTTAATAAGATCACGAATTCTTCGCCGCCATAACGGAACACAATATCGCTGTCTCTCAGGTTTTCTTTAATCCATTTTGCACTCAGCGCTAGCGTGGTGTCTCCGCAATCGTGGCCGTAGGTATCGTTGATGGTTTTAAAATGATCGATGTCAAAGAAAATAACCGACAAATTTTTGGCATTGCGCACGGCAAGACTCATTTCCCGGCTAATGGAATCGTTAAACGAAGCTCTGTTATGGGTTTGGGTCAGCGGATCCGTATAAGCCATTTTTAACGCTTGATGAAATAAGGTTGCATTTTTCAACGGATAAATTAAGCAGCAAAGCATTGTTTCCAGCACCTGAAGATCGGCATCGCTGAATCTGTGGTTGCTCATCAGCTTTAATTCGCCCAGTTGTTGTTGCTCGACCTTAAGTGCGTAGTTGCAGGAATGCCGTGTAAAAACGCCGCTTTTTATTTCCAGGTCAAATTCAGGATTGATATAAACATAAGCGCTATGAGGAATTTTGTTGGCGATTTTGCTGCTGAAAATAGCGATCAGCTCATTAAATTCCAGAGTCGTTTGCAAGGCGCTGCTGATGTCATAATTATCCAGGTTGATTGCTTTTGTTGCTTCAAAAGTGTTGTTGCTGATAATCGCTAAGTTTGCTGATTTATTGGCCATGATCGCTTCCTCGTGGATTGATGCATTACGTTGCAATAGCTAAAGCGAAGCCTGTGCCATTTAGATAAATAATTTTAATAATCAAATGGTTGTCTTTTTTATTTTGGTATTTAGTCGTGATGCGCCGTAAAGTTGACGCGGCAAAGTGGCAAGGGATTGCCGGTAGGAGGGCTTAAGCGCTTACTCTATTGCCGCTATGTCTATTTCACAGGCTGGGAACTAATGGGCTATAAACTAAAGTGTCCAATATCTCCCGCTTTGAGCGGCCGTTGAATATGTTGGTCTTATTAACTGATGTTACGCGCTGTTCACTCGGAAATATGCGAGCCATGAAAAAACTGATTTGGGAAGTTGGCGCAGAGAAGAATCTGTAATACCCTGTTCAGGAAGTGCCGGCGTTACTTGTTAGGCTACGCAGCCTGCACTGTTATACTGTGATTTTGGTATTTTTCGCGTACATTGCGTACAACAATGTCATTTTTCGCAGCTAAAAACGGATCGATTCATTGTAGCTTTCGCGAAAAATCCTGGTATGTTAACGATAACAGGCCGCAGAGGGGGCGATTGCATCACCAACTCAGACAGGCTATTGCGCAGATCAACTCTCATTATATTGGGCGTCATGAAAAAACAAGGAGAGATGCAATATGCAATTACGCAAAAGCCTTAAAGCATTGGAAAAGTTTGCCGCCAAGTTCAGTAGGCGCAGCCAGTCATGCCAGTTATGCCAGCAGGTCGACGATGAGCGGAGCGCACAGCAGGCTTTGGTTTCGAGTGAGCAGAAGTTCCGCGCCTTGGCGGAACACTCCCCTGACATCATCGCCCGCTACGATTTGCAATGTCGCGTACTTTACATAAATCCCCAGTTTGAGAAGGTCTTGGATACGTCTGGGGAGGTGTTGGGTAAGACGCCTATGGAGCTAAATCTTGGTGGATATTATGATGAATATCAGGCTAAAGCCGAGGCGGTTATCAGAACAGGGCAGAGTGACGAGATGGAGCTGAGCGTACTGGACGACGGTGAAAATTTCAGTTATTACCATGTTCGATTCGTATCGGAATTCGGGCCTGATGGCGAGATAGTCGGTGCTTTGGCAATTGGGCGCAACATTACCAAGCAGCATCGGGTGGAGCGGTTGCTTCTTAACTTGTCGAACAGTATCCCCGGTGTCCTGACGGCTGTCCGACATCGTCCGGGCGGCGGCGTTAATGTCGTTTATGCCAGCCTTGGTCTTCGTGATCTTTTCGGGTTGGATTTCGAGGAGGTCAAGGATGGCGCCTCGGATTTGCTGGCGCGTATCCATCCTGAGGATTTGCCTTCGTTGATTCAGGTAATCGATGTGGCAGCCCGCACCATGACGATTTTCTGTCACGAATACCGCGTCAACCACCCGACCAGAGGTGAAGTATGGGTAGAGTCCCGCACCACGCCGGTACGGGAAGCCGATGGCCGCATTATCTGGTACAGCTGTTCCTCTGATATAACCGAACGCCGTCGCTTGCAGAATGCGCTGGCGGAGCGGGAGCGCCAATTCCGCACCCTGGCCGAGAATGCGCCGGACAAGATCATTCGTCATGACAGTGAAACACGGTTGCTCTATATAAACCCGGTACTGGAGCGTACCCTTAAGTTGACTACTGAGCAGGTAGAGGGCAAGCGTACCGACGAGTTGTTTCCGCAAAGCAGGATTATGCGGGATTATCAGGACGTATTGGCGCAGGTTATCGCTACCGGGAAGCCGGCGAATTTTGAGATGATCGGCAAACTGCCCGGCAGTAGCCGTGCTTCCTACGATTTGATCCGGTTAGTGCCGGAACTGGATCAATACGGCCAGGTGACAGGTGCAATCGCTATTGGCCGCGATTACACCGAGCAGAAACGGCTGGAACAAGAGCTGAGGCGGCGTGAGCGGGAGTTTCGAACCTTGGCGGAAAATTTGCCTGACATCATCGTGCGTTACGATCGAGATTACCGCCGTATTTATCTCAATCCGGCTTATGCGCGGGAAGTCGGTATCCCGTTGGCAAGGATATGGAATAAAACCCCTGCTGAAATTTGGAAACCGCTGATTCCATGCGAGGAATATATGGATTGGCTCAAGCGTGTGATGGTGACTGGGGAGCCGGGGCATATCTTGCTCGAATGGAATGCGCCGGATGGTGGTCGGGTCAGTTATGACACACGAGCGGTAGCGGAATATGATGGTGAAGGTCAGGTTATCGGTGCCCTGGCTATAGGTCATAATATCACCGAGATCAAGGCGACCGAACGCCATCTGGAAGAATCGCGCGCCCAGTTGCGCGCATTGACCGCCAAGCGCGAAAAGGATCGCGAGGAAGAGCGCAAACGCATCGGCCGTGAAATTCACGATGAACTGGGCCAGCTGCTCAGCGTGCTGCGGCTCAATGTCACAACCCTCGATTTCCGTTTTGGCGACGCTAATCCTGATTTACGAGATAAGGCGCAAAAAATGGTTAGTGTGATGGATCGCGCCATCCTGATGGTACGTGACCTTGCTACCCGTCTGCGCCCTGTGATGTTGAGCTCCGGCATCGTTTCCGCTCTGGAATGGATGGTGAAGGAATATACCGAGAGTACCGGCATTGTTTGCGAGTTGCATGTGTCTAATGATGATTTTCCGCTGGACGAAAGCCGGGCTATAGAGGTATTCCGCATCATCCAGGAATCGCTCACCAATGTGCTGCGCCATTCCGGGGCTGATCGCGTCGATATTACGTTACGCAATGAAGCGGGTGTCTGTAAAGTGGACGTGCAGGACAACGGCAAAGGTTTCGACCCGGCCCGTGTCGGCAGACGCGGTTCCCTCGGTATAATCGGCATGCAGGAGCGTACACTGGGTCTGAACGGAACATTGGATATTATCCAGGCTGAAAGTGGCGGTATGGTATTGAAATTACGCATACCTATCGAGGAACAGGATGAAACTTGCCTGGAGCTGGGGCGTCGTTGTCAGCAGAGGCGGAGTACGGATATACTCATCAAGGAATAGCAAGAAGTCGGCCTTGAATAGGGGGTGAATTGCCATTCAAATTTAAACAATCAAACACAACCAAAAATTGAAGCGAGTAATCAAGATGATACGATTATTAATTGTGGATGATCATGAGCTGATGCGCGAAGGATTAAAACAGCTGTTCGATGGGGAAGATGACATCGTTGTCAGTGGGGAGGCCAGAGAGGGCGAAGAAGCCCTGGAAATTCTGCAGAACAAGACGGCCGATCTGGTTCTGCTAGACGTCACCATTCCCGGCATTCATGGCGATGAGCTGGTAAAGAAAATCAAGAAGCTGCCAAACAGCCCGCCGATTCTGATGCTGAGCATGCACAACGAGTCGTCTGTTGTCACAAGCATGCTTAAAGCCGGTGCTTCGGGGTATATGACCAAGGATAGTTCGCCTCAGGATTTGCTGAGTGCGGTACGCAAAGTGGCTGCCGGAGGACGCTTTATTGCCGGAGATATTGCAGAAAATATCGCATTCGAGGCCGGTAGCGCCACGACGATGCAACTTCATGAGCTATTGTCCGGCAGGGAACTTGTCATCCTGCGCATGCTGGGCAAAGGACAAAAGGTCAACGAAATCGCCCGTGAACTCAATATCAGCAGCAAGACTGTCAGCACCCACAAGGCGCGGCTGATGCAAAAAATGTATCTCGATAGCGATGTCAAGCTCATGCAATACGCTATCGCCCACGGCATGGCGGATTAAAAACCTCATCAAAATCATTCCTTAGCGATTCCTGTTTTAGGTATTTTAGCTTCGGCACTCATTCGATCAGTAGTATGTAATATGCTCTGATTTTTCTGTGTTAAATACTGCGGTTTAATCATTTAGTCGTTTGCTTAAGTCTAGCCCACGCCATTTTGATGCGTTCTTATAGCGCAAACTAAGATAATAAGCATTTAACGCCCATTTGTGGAGGCATATTGCCCGGCAATATGCCTCATTTTCAAGGCTGACTGTACTCACTAGAATTCGGGCGACTCATTTTGAGCGTTACTTTTGAGGGCTGAACTGATTTCTTTAGGTTCAAAACTCCGCCGCTCCGGCAAACGGGATTGTTGCGCGTTCAACTGTATTTTTTAGGCTCATGGAAAAATGGGTGAGTTACAAAATATCAGGCCTCCCTACAGGGATCTCGGTTAACGGTGTAGGGCATAACACCGTCGAATTACGTCATTTCTGACGATGAGTCATTAGGGGAAATGCGCGCTTGAGCCATAAGAGATACAGCACAGGCAATCGGTTCTATGTAAGTTATAGATTACTTTTGAGTAAGCATAAACTTTCTTTTGTAGTCCATTCCTTACAACCGTAGGCGGTTTAAGCATAGGGCGATCCCTAGTTGAATTCGGTTTTGGCTGATTGTGGCTGCTGACGAAATCGTTCACACTAAACTCACTCGATTAAATCAGGAAATTTTTTAGTCCTATTTGATTCTGTAAATTGTTGAATATATGCAAATTTTTGCGTAATTGTACGTTACATAAAGTGCTTAAGGTTAGGTTTTTTCAAAAGCTTGGGTAAACAAGGAACAACTGAGTTTTTGCATCAAAGAAACGAATCAAAAAGCCAGGTAACCGTTAAGTGGAGGGCATTGCAAAATGGACGAATCGATGAAATTTTATCGCAATGATTATTGGCTCGCATTTCCATTATTGATCTGCGGCGGGCTGAGTGCGCTAGGTTCCGCGGCGGCTTATCGTTTTGCAATGAGCGGCTTGGTAATGCCGGCGGGTTTGATCGTTATGACTGTTGGCTTGTATTTCTGGAGCCGGCGCCGCTATCGGCTGTCGTTGCAAGCTATCGAGCACAGCCTGCTTGAACGATTGATGCAGGAGCATGATATTAAAATCAATGCGTTGCAAGAGTCTCATAGCGAAGCTGTTGACCGGACCTGCGCCGAGCAAGTTCAGATAGAACGCAAGCATATCGAAACATTAATGACTGATTTAACGCAACGATTCAACGCGTTATCAATGCGTTTCGGCGCACAGGATGAACAAAAAACAGCGCAAACCAAGATCGAGCCGTTTTCGGTCGAATCGCAGATTGCTGATTTGGCTCAACGATTCGATATTTTGACCAGGCATCTTGATCAGCAAGCGACAGACAATGAAAAGCAAGAGTACGGCATAGTTGGCCTGGACTCGCTATGTCAAAAAGTATTGCCTATCTGGTCGAGTCAAGTCGAGATGGCCAGAGTGCATACCGAAGAGTCCATAGCCGATTTAGCGCAACGTTTCGATGCCCTGTCAAAACGTCTCGATGCTGCCGTTATTGCCTCCCAAAATACCGTGGAAGGCGACCACGATTGTCATGGAGGGATCGTTGAACTGTTGCAGGACAGTCAACTGGAATTGGGCGCCATCACCAAAGCCTTGGGCGCATCGCTGCAAGAGAAGGACCAGCTGCTACGCTCAATTGAGGACCTGTCCGGCTTTACCGAACAACTGAGCAAAATGGCCTGGGAAGTCAGCAGTATTGCCAGTCAGACCAATCTGCTGGCGCTGAATGCCGCCGTCCAGGCGGCACGGGCCGGAGAGACTGGGCGCGGATTCTCGGTGGTCGCGGACGAGGTGCGGAAATTGTCGCGCTCGTCCGGCGATGTCGGCAGGAAGATTACCGAGACCATCGAAGCGGTCAACGAGGCGATTGAAGACACCTTGCAAATTTCACGGAAATTCGCCAGACAAGACAAGCAGACGCTGAATAATGCGGAGCAGATTATTGCTTCGGTATTGAAGCACTTCAACAGAGCCGCTTCAGGATTGTCCGACTCGGCCGAGCTGTTGCGCACTGAAAATAACGCGATCAACCATGAAATATCCGATGTCTTCGTTGACTTGCAGTTTCAGGATCGGGTTAGCCAGATTTTGACGCTGGTCGGTGACGACTTGAACAAACTTGAACAGCATTTGAATGAGTTGAAAAACGAAGAAACCAGCGAGGGATTACCGCACTCGGTGGATGTGGAGCAATGGCTGGAAGAGCTGGTTATGACTTACACGATGGAAGAGCAGCTGGCGGCGCATGATGGCGCGAAGAAAACGATCACGACCAACCAGTCCAACATTACATTTTTCTGAGGAATTGACATGGCAAAAACAATACTGTTTGTGGAAGACTCAGCCTCGGTCAGACAGGTGATGAACAGCACCCTGACCCGCGAGGGATACGACGTGATTTTGGCTTGCGACGGTCAGGACGCACTGACCAAACTGAACGGCAGCAAAATACACCTGATTATCAGTGACGTGAATATGCCCAATATGGACGGTCTCACCTTTGTTAAGACGGCCAAACAACTGCCGAGCTACAAATTCACCCCGATCATCATGCTGACCACCGAAACGCAAGCCGAGAAAATGAATGAAGGCAAAGCCGCCGGCGTAAAAGCCTGGATAGTCAAACCTTTTCAGCCGCCGCAACTACTGGCTGCGGTTTCTCAGCTTATCCAGGCATAAACAACGGGAGCAATTTATGGCGAACAGAAACACTAAAAATCAGCCAAGCAGTCGCATTGTGATAGTGGGCGAATTGACCATTTACACCGTTTTGGAACTGAAAGATAACTTGTTGGCGGGCCTGTCGACGAATGACGAATTGGAGTTGGACCTGTCCAAGGTTAATGAATTCGACGGCGCCGGACTGCAACTGCTGGTGATGATAAAAAAGGAAGCAGCGATGTTAGGTAAGGTTTTGAGCTTTACCGGCCACAGCCCGGTGGTGATGGAGCTTTTGGACTTGTCAGGATTAGCCGGTTTTTTCGGCGATCCGCTGCTGATCGTCCGTAAACCTACCCAAGAAGGTAAATCGATATGATTCCAGACGAATATCTACAAACCTTTGTTGTCGAGTGCAGGGAACTGCTCGAACAAATGGAAGAAGCCCTGTTAATCGTAGAACAGGCCGCGGAAGATCCTGAAATTATCAACGCCATCTTCCGGGCTGCGCACACCATCAAAGGCTCGGCGGGCATGTTCGGCATTGACGCTATCGTGGAGTTCACTCATGCCGCAGAAAGCGTGCTGGATCGGGTGCGTAGCGGCGACATAACGATGAGTTCCGTGTTGGCGGCATTGTTTATCGAGGTGCACGACCATTTGCGCGAATTGATCAACCATGTTGCCGAAGGCACGCAAGCCGGCGAGGAAACCGACCGCCGCGGCAACAATTTAATAGCGCAACTGGAAGCTCATTTGGGCGGGGCAAAAGAGGACCGGCCCGGCAATCCGGGCGAAATGCCCGTAGTCCAGGAAGCCAAGCTGGAGCGGGAGCAAAGCGGCGCGGTCGGAACCGACCATTGGCACATATCCTTGCGCTTTGGGCCGGAGGTATTCAGGAACGGCATGGATCCGTTTTCCTTCGTGCGCTGCCTGTGCTCTTTAGGCAGTATCGTGCAACTGGTGACCTTAATCGACGCCATTCCCGACGCCGAACACATGGATTCGGAAACATGCTATTTAGGTTTTGAAATCAGCTTTAGCAGCGAAGCCGACAAACTCGCCATAGAAAGCATTTTCAACTTCGTCCGTAGCGACTGCCTAATCCGTATTTTGCCGCCGCACAGTAAAGCTTCCGAATACCAGCGCCTGATTCAGGAGCTGCCGGAACAGGAAATGCGCCTGGGCGAAATCCTGGTCAAGTGCGGCACCTTAACTCCGGAAGAATTGGACAGCATCCTGCGCCTGCAATCGGAACACGGCGACGATCCGCAACGGCCGATCGGTGAAGTCCTGGTCGAACAGCAGATGGTCAGTCCGCCGGTCGTGGAAGCCGCCCTGGAAAAACAAAAACAGGTCAAGGAAAACAAAAAAAACGAAGCCAACCTGATTCGCGTCGATGCCGAAAAACTCGACGAACTGATCAATTTGGTTGGAGAACTGATCATTGCCGGAGCCGGTACCAACCTGATCGCCCGACGCGCCGGCATGGCCGATCTTATGGAGTCCACCGCCACCTTGTCGCGGCTGGTCGAAGAAGTCCGCGATTCCGCCTTGGCGTTGCGCATGGTGCAAATCGGCGCCACCTTCAACCGCTTCCAGCGCGTCGTGCGCGACGTCAGCAAAGAACTGGGCAAAGATGTCGACCTGGTTATCAGTGGGGCAGAGACGGAACTCGACAAAACCGTCGTTGAAAAAATCGGCGACCCGCTGACCCATCTGGTGCGTAACTCGATGGATCACGGCATAGAACCTGCCGAGCTGCGTATGGCTCGCGGCAAGCCGGCCAAAGGTACGCTGATGCTCAACGCCTATCACGATGCAGGCAGCATCGTTATCGAAGTCAGCGACGACGGCGGCGGCTTGAACAAAGAAAAAATCCTCGCCAAAGCCATCGAACGCGGACTGGTCAGCGAAGGCGCAATGCTGACCGACAAAGAAATCTACAACCTGATCTTCGAAGCCGGGTTTTCCACCGCCGATGCGGTCAGCAACCTGTCCGGCCGCGGCGTCGGCATGGACGTGGTGCGGCGCAACATCCAGGCCTTGCGCGGCACCGTCGATCTGGACAGCGTAGAAGGCCAAGGCAGCACCGTCCGCATCCGGCTGCCGCTGACCCTGGCCATCATCGACGGCTTCATGGTGGGCGTCGGTAACGCCGCCTACGTCATCCCGCTGGACATGGTGGTTGAATGTGTCGAATTAAGAGCGTGGGCCGGCGACGAAGGCGATGGGCAATATCTCAACCTGCGCGGCGAAGTGCTGCCGTATCGGCGGCTGCGCGATCACTTCGACATGCAAGGCGAGCAGGTGCAACGCGAGAACGTCGTGGTAGTGGGTTACGGCGATCACAAAGCCGGATTGGTCGTGGACAAACTGATGGGTGAGTTCCAGACCGTGATTAAACCGCTGGGCAAGCTGTTTAAAGGCGAAAAAAGCATCGGCGGATTTACCATTTTGGGCAGCGGCGAAGTTGCCCTGATAGTCGATGTACCGGGACTGATGGGGCAGATTGAACATGAAAGCGAGGCATCTGAGGTAGCACTCGCTGCCGCATCAAAATAGTCAATGATGGAACGGCTTTGGTCGAGTTAAAGACCCGTCGCCTATTGAAACATGTCAATGTCGGGCATAAGCAGCATGCCCGGCCAACGGGGCTGACGACTGGGTGCGGTCGTGATTTGGGATAGTGCATGGCTGGGCAGGACGCACCCGCAGCTGAGGATTGAATAAACGTTTAAAGGCCCCCTCTGGCGCGTGCGGCGTTCCCTACACTCATTCAGGCAGGGCGCGCGCCGCGCACTTTTTTAGGGTTTAAACGAAAACGAATGGTAAGGCCAAGCAATTGTTATTTTTTTTCATGTATTCGGGAGTAAGTGCAATGAATATGACCATCGCTAGGAAGATAAGTTCACTCGTATTTTCAGCGATTCCGGGGCAGGCGAAAATCGAAACGGTTAGGCCTTTCAAGCTTGCGGCTAAAAAACGCAGCAAAAAATCGGGAGTTTAACGACTTCGAATTCGTGACGATTCAGGAGATTGACATGAACGCTATCACACCAGCGACACACGGGAAGCCTAAGGTATCCGACAGTCAGGCGCTTGAGGAACAACAGCAATATCTCACCTTTATGCTGAGCGGTGAGACTTACGCTATCAGCATACTTCGGATCAAGGAGATCATTCAATACGGCCAATTGACCGAAGTGCCAAGGATGCCGAGTTTCATCCGCGGCGTTATTAACTTAAGGGGGGCCGTGGTGCCGGTGATTGA
>NZ_JAZGVT010000055.1:0-66468 GCF_036440755.1 Methylobacter sp. Wu8
TCATGTCCTTCATGCGCTTCATGGTGATTACTTAAATTAATTTATGCATGTTCCCCGGTGGATTATGCAGGAGCAGCGTAGCGGTGCGCCGTGGCGAAGCCTTACCCACAAAAACAAACTTAAGCTAAAAAACATGGAAAAACTCAAGCTGCACAGCCCCGATTTTACCCAAGAAAACATTGCCAAACTGGCCGAGCTGTTCCCCAATTGCGTGACCGAGACCCGCCAGAACGATGGAACGCTGAAGCAAGCTATCGACTTCGACCAACTGCGGCAAGAGCTTTCCACATCGGTGGTTGAAGGGCCGCAAGAGCGTTACCAGCTCAACTGGCCGGGCAAGCGCGAGGCCTTATTGACCGCCAACGCGCCGATCGCCAAAACCCTGCGGCCTTGCCGGGAAGAAAGCGTGGATTTCGACAGCACGCAAAACCTGTTTATCGAAGGCGACAACCTCGATGCGCTGAAACTGTTGCAGGAAACCTATCTGGGCAAGGTCAAGATGATTTACATCGACCCGCCGTACAACACCGGCAAGGAATTCATCTACGACGACGATTTTAGCGAAGACACCCAAAGTTATTTCCAGCGCTCCAACCAGAAAGACGAAGCCGGGCAGCGCATGGTCGCCAACACCGAAACCAATGGCCGCTTCCATTCCGACTGGCTGAGCATGATGTATCCGCGTTTGAAGCTGGCGCGGAACCTGTTGCGGGACGACGGGGTAATTTTTATTTCAATTGATGACAATGAGCAGGCGAATCTCAAGCGGTTGTGTGATGAGGTTTTTGGGGAGGATAATTTTCTATCAAATATATGTTGGAAAAAAAGGTCTTCACCTGATGCCCGCTCAACAATTGGAAGCATACACGATACGATTTTATGTTACGTGAAGTATGGAGATGATCCTAAAAAAGCTATAGGTAAAATGCCTTTGAGTGATAAGCGTCGTGCCTCATTTACAAATCCAGATAACGATCCTCGAGGGCTTTGGGCGTCGGTAGATATGACAGGAATGATTGGGAGGGCTACCAAAGATCAATTTTTTGAGGTTTTACTACCAAGCGGTCGGAGAGTCACACCGCCAGAAGGACGCTCTTGGGGACTCGCTGAGGCAACATTTAAGCAACTTCGAAGTGACAATCGAATCTGGTTTGGATTGTTAGGAGATAATGTTCCTCGTATAAAAAATTTTCTATCTGAATCAGATGGACAAGTCGTTCCTTCACTTTGGGATATGGAGGAAGTAGGAAGCAATGAAGAAGCTTCTAAGCAAGTTTCTGATTTATTGGCATTCCCGAAAATTTTCGATACTCCAAAGCCAACTCGGCTAATTAAAAGAATGCTTGAGTTATCAACTAAGGCTGAGAATAATGACATTATTCTCGATTTCTTCTCCGGCTCAGCAACCACCGCCCACGCCGTCATGGCCCTCAACGCCGAAGATGCTTCGACAGGCTCGGCACAGCCCGGCAAGCGCAAGTTCATCATGGTGCAACTGCCCGAAGCCTGCGACGAAAAAAGCGAAGCCTACAAAGCGGGCTACCCAACCATCGCCGAAATCGGCAAGGAACGCATCCGCCGCGCCGGGCAAAAAATCAGGCAGGACAACGCAGGCAAGGAAGGCATAGCAGACCTCGACATCGGCTTCCGCGTACTGAAAATCGACAGCTCCAATATGAAGGACGTTTACTACACGCCCGATGCGGTGCGGCAAAGCGACCTGATCGACCATGTCGACAATATCCGCGAAGACCGCAGCGCCGAAGATTTGTTGTTCCAGGTGCTGCTGGACTGGGGCGTGGATTTGACGCGGCCTATCGCTCAGGAAACTATCGCCGGTAAGACCGTGTGGTTTGTCGACGGCAACGCGCTGGCCGCCTGTTTCGATGCCGATATTAACGAGGCCTTCGTCAAGGAACTCGCCGCCCGTCATCCCTTGCGTGTAGTATTCCAAGACTCAGGTTTTGCCGGCGACAGCGTGAAGATCAACATCGAGCAAATCTTCAGGCTCGTTTCGCCGCAAACTGAAATAAAATCGCTTTAACTGAAACTAAAAAATAGGGTGAAAATAATGAGTATTTCTTATGTTGAAAAAATAGACCAGGAAATCAAACAAATGCCGCCTGAATATTTACCGGCTTTGTTTAATATTATTCATACCTTTAGAGAGAGTATCAGTTTAAATACGGCTGAAGAAAGTTTTAAACAAGGCTTTAAGGAGGCGTTAACGGGGGAGACCCGGCCTATTGAAACCCTGTGGGATATGAATGAGCATTAATGTTGATTATACGCTTGAATTTAAGCGCAATATTCGGCAGCTCGTCAAAAAATACCCCTCTATCCGCCAAGATATAGAGCCCATTATTCAGGGTTTGCAACAAGGCGAATTATTGGGCGATAGGATTCAGCATAGCGGGTACGTTATTTATAAGCTCAGAGTCAAAAACAGTGATAACCGGAAAGGTAAAAGTGCGGGTTATCGGATCATTTATTATTTAAAAACAGCGGCAAATATTGTGTTAGTCACTATTTATTCAAAATCTGAACAGTCGGACATAACCGTCAATGAACTAAAAGCCATCATTAAGCAATTCGATACCGGCATTTTTTAACAAAAGCTTGGCAGATGATTAGGAGAACCCGTATGAATTCACAACAAGCCAATACCGCACATAGTCTGTACGCATTGTATGAAACGCTACCTAATGAAGTTCAGCAGGCATTTCTTGAGGAATTGTTGCAAAAAAAACCTCAACAATTGGAAGATCTTGGTCTTTATCTTGCTTGCAAGCAGGCTAAAGACGAGAACGAGTTTCTCAATGATCAAGAAGCACAGGCATTCATACAAAGCTTGCCGCAATGAATATTGAAATCAGCAAACGTTTTGTAAAGGACACACAAAAAATCACCGACAAACGCATCTTGGCAAAAATTCAACAAGTTTTACTTGAAGCCGGCCGAATTGAAAACCTGACAGACTTGAGCGATGTGGAAGAATTATCCGGTTTTGCCGGCTTTTACCGAATTAAATTCGATTACCGCTATCGCATCGGTATTTATTACGAGAATGGGGTAATACAGTTTTTACGCGTGGGTGGCAGAGAAAGCTTTTATAAGAAATTCCCGTAACAGGCAATAATGAAACTCAAATTTAAACACCAAGCCTACCAAACCCACGCCGTCGAAGCCGTGGCGGATTGCTTTGCCGGGCAGTCATTAACCGGCGGAATTCAATACCGCGTCGATCCGGGCCGCGTTAAACCGGGGGCGCAGCAAAGCCTGCTGGATGGCAACGGTTTTTGCAATAACAAGCTTGCGCTGACGCCGCCGTGTATTCTGGACAATATCCACAACGTGCAACGCCGCCAAAACCTGCCGCTGTCCACGGCGCTGGCCGGCGGCAAGATTTGCCCGGTAAACCTGGATGTTGAGATGGAAACCGGCACCGGCAAGACTTATTGCTATATCAAGACGGTGTTCGAGTTGAACAAGCGCTACGGCTGGAGCAAGTTTATCGTGGTGGTGCCGAGTATCGCGATCCGCGAAGGCGTGTATAAATCGCTGGAGATCACCGCCGAGCATTTTTTGGAAGACTACGGCAAGCGCGCCCGGTTTTTTATCTATAACTCCAAGCAATTGCATAACCTGGAAAGCTTTTCGTCCGACGCCGGTATCAATGTGATGGTCATCAACGTGCAGGCGTTTAATGCGACCGGCAAGGATAATCGCCGTATTTATGAGGAGTTGGACGATTTCCAGTCGCGTAAGCCGATTGATGTGATAGCGGCGAATAACCCGATTTTGATTCTGGACGAGCCGCAAAAGATGGAAGGGGCGAAAACGCTGGAATCGCTGAAGGGCTTTAATCCGCTGATGATTTTGCGCTACTCCGCGACCCACAAAACCGAGCACAATAAAATCCATCGTCTCGATGCGCTGGACGCTTATAACCAGAAACTGGTGAAAAAAATATCGGTGCGCGGGATTTCGGTCAAAAATCTGAGCGGCGCCAACGCTTATTTATATCTGGATAGTATTGAAGTTTCGACGGCCAAAGCGCCGGTCGGTCGCGTCGAGCTGGAAATCAAGCAAAACACCGGCATTAAACGGGTGCTGCGCAAGCTCGGCAAAGGCGATAATCTGTTCGAGCTGTCCAAGCTGGATCAATATAAAGGCTTCGTGGTTGCGGATATTAATGCATATACCGATACCCTTAGCTTTACCAATGGCGTGGAGTTGACGGCAGGCGAGGCTGTCGGGGATGTTAACGAATCCACGTTGCGGCGCATCCAAATCCGCGAAGCCGTTAAAGCCCATTTTGAAAAAGAGCAGGCGCTGTTTCATCAGGGCGTTAAGGTGCTTACGCTGTTTTTTATCGATACGGTAGCCAAGTATCGGTGCTACGACGAAAGCGGGGAAAGCTCCGGTGAATACGCGCAAATGTTCGAGCAGGAATACAGCCGTTATTTGGATGAGGTACTGACGCCCGACGACAATCCCTACAATGATTACCTGCGCGGTATCGGGGCTGCCCGAACCCATCAGGGTTATTTTTCAATCGATAAAAAGAGCAAGCGCTTGGTCGATCCGGCGACCGGGAAAAAGTCTACTGAAACCGATGATGTGGACGCTTACGATCTGATTTTGAAAGACAAGGAACGCTTGTTGTCGCTGAGCGAGCCGGTGCGCTTTATTTTTTCCCATTCCGCGCTGCGCGAGGGTTGGGATAATCCGAATGTGTTCGTTATCTGCACTTTGAAGCATAGCGACAATACCATCTCGCGCCGCCAGGAAGTCGGGCGCGGCATGCGGCTTTCGGTCAACCAGTTCGGCGAACGCATGGATAACCCGGCAACCGTGCATCAGGTGAATGTGCTGACCGTCGTGACCGGCGAGAGTTACACGGAATTCGTCACCGGCCTGCAACGCGATATTAGCGAGTCGCTGTCAGCGCGTCCCCGCATCGCGGATGAAAAATATTTTACCGGCAAAGTGCTTAAAACGGCGGCTGGGGATGTGGAAGTTACGGCGCAACTTGCCAAGCAAATTTATAAATATTTGCTGAAGAACGATTACACCGATGACGGCGATAAAATTACCTTAACTTATCACGACGCCAAGAAGGAAGGGCGGCTTGCCGCATTGCCGCCGGAATTGGCGGTTTATGCCGAGCAAGTGTTCGAGCTGATTGACAGCGTGTTCAGCGATGCCCAATTGCCGCCCATTGGTAATGATCGCAACAGCAGAATCAACCCGCTCAACGCCAATTTCGACAAGAAAGAATTCAAGGCGCTTTGGCGGCGAATCAACCGTAAGGCTGTCTATACCGTCGATTTTGCAACGCCGGAACTGATTGATAAATGTGTGCTTGAGCTGGATAAGGAGTTGCATGTAAGCCCCTTGCAATACACCGTCCAACGCGGCGAACAAAAGAACGAAGCTGTTTATGATGAAGTCAAACAAGGAGAGTCGTTCAAGGTGATGGAGTCAATAACGGCGTCGGATAAGGACTCTATCCGTTCCACGGTTAAATACGACCTTATCGGCAAATTGGCGCAAGAGTCGAATCTTACCCGCCGAACCATTGCCGGTATTCTTCAGGGAATACAGCCGGATACGTTCAACCAATACCCAACCAACCCGGAAGATTTTATTGCCAAAGCTACGCGACTGATTAATGAGCAGAAAGCTACCGTCATCGTCGAGCATCTGGCTTATGACACGATTGCCGGAACCCATAGTCTTGATATTTTTACCCAGGAAAAACGGATGCTGGATTTAAGCAAGGCCGGGGATAAACTGAATCGCCATATTTACGATTATGTATTTACCGATTCCAAGATTGAGCGCGCATTCGTCAACGAACTCGACATCAGCGAAGAAGTGGTTGTTTATGCCAAGTTGCCGAAGGGGTTTTTTATTCCTACCCCCGTGGGCGATTACAATCCGGACTGGGCTATTTCATTTAAAGAAGGCACGGTCAAGCACATCTATTTTATCGCCGAAACTAAAGGTTCGATGTCGTCGATGGAGTTGAGGAAACTCGAACAATGCAGAATCGATTGTGCGAGGAAGTTTTTTGGCAAAATCACTTCCGAGCAAGTCAAGTATGGTGTGGTAGACAGTTACGGCAAGCTGATGGAGTTGGTGAAGTAATTCATAACCTCCCCTGTTCCCCACGGTATCGCGATGCGCCAACGCGGAAGAAAGTGATGAATTGGCTGATGCGGGGCTGGAAAGCGTGAGCAAGAAGGCCGTATCCCTTGCTCACGCGATGCGATTAACCTTTTCCCGGCAGCATGCCGACCGAACCGGGTTTGATGCGTTTGCAGGTAACAATCACATCCTCCAGGTGGCACTGGCTTTTTCCTTGGTTGGCGCCGGTGCAGGGTGTGCAGGTAGCCTTGCCTTCATCCTTCACGGCTTCGACATGCCAGCCGTAACCTTGCGTTTGGCAAAATGTCTTGGAGAATCGGGTGATGTTGTAAGGTTTTGCCGCCGTTTCCTTGGCCTCGGACTCTGCGGCGCAGCCCGGCGAAGGCAGCGTGTTAGCCATCAGGTCCCGATAAATATATTCTGTCGAAGACGCGGTTCCTGAAAAAAAAGCTAATGCCATCGAAAGGCATAGTAAATTAAGTCTCATGGTTCTCTCCTGGTTATCATTTTAAGTAGCGTGTGTTTGCGTTGAGCTTGACGAGAACGATTTTCAGTTGTTCTCGTGGCAGGGTATTATTCTCCGCCGCTCAAGACGCGTATATTCATCTGGGCAGCCTCTTCCTCCAGCTGTTGTTTGATCGGCGCGAATTTTTCGGTTTCGCTTTGCTTGACCATTGCAATGGTCACCAACAAAGCCAATACGGTGCCGCCGACATAAAACCAGAATTTGTCTTTTGTTTGTGCTTCTTCGTTCATTTGTTATACCTTCTTGTCTGTTAAATCATCAATGGATAAGCGCCAAGATTGATGTAAAAAGTAATATCAACGTTGGAACTGATTTCTCCTTGAGGCCTCCTCTATGCTACTTCACCCGGATATTTTGAATTCTCGGCGCTTGAGCTTCCGCGTGTAGGCGCGGAGGCAAGGGTGACGAGCAAATATCTTCTTTTTGTATAGTAGCGGATCAATACTATAAAAGAAGCTCAAGATAGCTGTCAATTAAATATCGATTCGATACAAGAATGCATCCAGAACTGCACCGTGTAGTAAATTCTGCGATAATAAAAAATAAGCTTTCTATCTATAAATTGCCGGTCTGATGCCGGTTATAACTCTTTATTCAACAACGCATCCATGAACGAAAAAACAGCATTCAAACCTTGTGATCTGGTTATCTTTGGCGCTTTGGGCGATTTATCCCGCCGCAAGCTGCTTGTTTCATTGTTTCGGCTTGAAAAAGCCGGTTTGATTGAAGCCGACACTCGCATCATAGGGATAGATCAACACGAGAATGACAGTTCGGGATTTGTCGGGATCATCCATAAAAGTTTGCGGGAGTTTTTAAACGAAGCAATTGATGAACAGGTATGGGCAAGGTTTTCGGCACGGTTTTCCTACCTGAAAATAGATTTAACCCAACTGGATCAATACCAATTGCTGAATACTGTCATTGATGGACAGTCCAGGGTGATGGTCAATTACTTCGCGGTGGCACCTTTTTTATTCACCAATATTTGTCAGGGACTGGCTAAGTGCGGGGTTTTGAATGAAGAATCGCGCATGGTCATGGAAAAACCGATAGGGCACGATCTTAAATCTTCAAAAGACATTAATGACGCGGTTGCCGAGGTGTTCAGCGAAAAGCAGGTCTACCGCATCGACCATTATTTGGGTAAGGAAACGGTGCTCAATTTATTGGCGTTACGCTTCGCCAATTCCATTTTTACGACCAACTGGAATCACAATACCATCGATCATATTCAGATTACCGTCGCGGAAGAAGTCGGTATTGAAGGACGCTGGGATTATTTCGACAAAACCGGCCAGCTGCGCGACATGCTGCAAAACCATTTGTTGCAGATTCTGACCTTTGTGGCGATGGAGCCGCCGATTAATCTGGAAGCGCAAAGCATACGCAATGAAAAAATAAAAGTGCTGTCCGCGCTACGTCCCATTACCCCGGAAAACGTCAAACAAAAAACCGTTCGTGGACAGTATACGGCGGGGGAGATCAACGGTAAGCCGGTGCCGGGCTATCTTGAAGAGGAGGGCGCTAATACTGAAAGCACCACTGAGAGTTTCGTCGCCTTGAAAGTGGCCATTGATAATTGGCGCTGGGCCGGCGTGCCGTTTTACCTGCGTACCGGAAAACGCATGAAATATAAACGCACTGAAATCGTCGTTAATTTTAAGCAGCAGCCGCATAACATTTTTAAAGACAGCTTTGCCGATTTGCCGTCGAATAAGCTGATCATTCACTTGCAGCCGAATGAAGGTGTGGAAATTCAGATACTCAACAAAATACCGGGTATCGATGAAAATATTAAATTGCAAAAAACCAAGCTGGACTTGAGTTTTTCCGATACCTTCAAAAACAGCAAGATTTTCGGCGGTTATGAAAAATTGGTGCTTGAAGCGATGCGCGGCAATCCCACGCTATTTCTTAGCCGCGAGGAGATTGAGCAGGCCTGGACATGGATCGATTCGATACAGGATGCCTGGGCGCATTTGGATGCTATACCAGCCCCCTATCCTGCCGGTACTTGGGGGCCTAAGGCTGCCGACAAGTTAATTGCGAGGGACGAAAGGGCCTGGGAAGATGAACCCATTTAACTTGGCCCGGATTAAACCGAAAATTGACCGTTCAGATTATTAAAGGAACCACTATGCATCCTGTATTAGAAAAAGTGACTAACGAAATTATCGAGCGCAGCCGCGAAACGCGCGCCGCCTATCTGGCGCGTGTCGATGCGGCTGTAAAACAGGAGCCGCACCGCGCCGAGCTTGCCTGCGGCAATTTGGCTCATGCTTTCGCCGCTTGCGGAGCCGGAGAAAAAGTCGATTTAACCGGGCATAAAAAAGCCAATATTGCGATTATCTCTTCTTATAATGACATGCTGTCGGCGCATGAACCGTACAAAGACGCGCCTGCGCTGATCAAGGCCGCCATCAAGGAAGCCGGCGGCGTCGCCCAGTTTGCTGCGGGCGTACCGGCGATGTGCGACGGCGTCACCCAAGGCCGTCCCGGCATGGAGCTGTCGTTGTTCAGCCGTGACGTGATTGCGATGGCTACGGCGATCGGTTTAAGTCACAACATGTTTGACGGCGCGCTGTATTTGGGCGTCTGCGACAAGATTGTGCCGGGACTGCTGATCGGCGCGCTGAGTTTCGGTCACTTGCCCGCCGTGTTCGTACCGGCAGGACCTATGCCCAGCGGTCTGGCCAATAAAGAAAAAGTACGCATCCGCCAGCTTTACGCCGAAGGTAAAATAGGGCGTAAAGAACTGCTGGAGTCCGAATCCGCGTCCTATCACAGCGCCGGTACCTGTACGTTTTACGGCACCGCGAACAGCAACCAGATGATGGTTGAGATTATGGGGCTGCATCTGCCCGGCAGTTCGTTCATCAACCCTTATACGCCATTGCGCGATGAACTGACCGGAGCCGCGGCCAGACAGGTGTTGAAATTTACCGCGCTGGGCGATGACTTTCGTCCGATTGGACACATGATCGATGAAAAAGCGATTGTGAATGCGATTGTCGGTTTACTGGCTACCGGCGGTTCGACCAATCACACGATCCATCTGGTCGCGATTGCGCGCGCGGCAGGCGTTATTATCAACTGGGATGATTTTGATAAGCTGTCCAGGGCAGTGCCGTTGCTGACCCGCATTTACCCGAACGGCCAGGCGGACATCAATCACTTCCAGGCCGCAGGCGGTATGGGAGTGCTGATTGCCGAACTGTTAAAGAACGGCCTGCTGCATGAGGACATTCTGACCGTAGCAGACCAACGCGGCATGAGCCATTATCATCAGGAACCCAAGCTGGTTGACGGCAAGTTGGTCTGGGAGCCTTGCCCCGAAGCTTCTTTGGACGCGGACGTGATCAGCACGGTCGCCAAACCTTTTGCAGCCGGCGGCGGCTTGCATGTAATGCACGGCAATTTGGGGCGCGGCGTATCGAAAGTGTCTGCGGTCGCGGAAAAACACCAGATCGTTGAAGCGCCTGCGATGGTGTTCGATGATCAGGACGACGTGGTCGCGGCCTTCAAGCGCGGCGAATTGGAGAAGGATGTTATCGTGGTGCTCCGCTTCCAGGGGCCGAAATCCAACGGCATGCCCGAACTGCACAAACTGACGCCGCCTTTGGGCGTGTTGCAGGATAAAGGCTTCAAGGTGGCGCTGGTGACCGACGGACGGATGTCCGGCGCTTCGGGTAAAGTCCCCTCAGCCATCCACATGTGTCCCGAGTGCGAGGAAGGCGGCCCGTTGGCGAAAGTGCGTACCGGCGACGTCATTTACCTGAATACCCAAACCGGCGAAGTCAACGTAAAGGTGGATGCGGCTGAATTCGCTGCCCGCATTCCTGACGCCAACAGCGCCAAAGGCCACCATTTCGGCATGGGCCGGGAATTGTTCGGCGGTTTCCGGCAGGGTGCGTCTTCAGCCGAAACCGGCGCCTGCAATCTGTTTGTTGCCGATTAATAACTATAAAAATAAGGTAAGACAATGACTAAAAATAACTGGAAAATTCAACCTGCTGAAGTTTTAAACGCCGGTCCGGTGATGCCTGTAATGGTCATCCAGAACCTGGAAGATGCGGTTCCTCTGGCGCAAGCCTTGGTTGCAGGCGGCATTAAAGTATTGGAAATAACCCTGCGCACTCCGATAGCGCTTGATGCGATCAGGCTGATCAGCCGGGAAGTCAAGGACGCGATTGTCGGCGCAGGCACCATTACCACGCCGGAACAATTAAGAGCGGCGGAAGAGGCCGGGGCCGTTTTTGCGATTAGCCCGGGACTAACACCGAAGCTTTTAGCCGCCGCCAACGACGGAAATATCGCATTGATACCCGGCATAGCGACGCTGTCGGAGCTGATGCTGGGGATGGAGTACGGGCTGGATCATTTCAAATTCTTTCCGGCCGAAGCGGCGGGCGGCATACCGATGCTGAAATCTATCGCAGGGCCTGTCCCGAAGGTGACGTTTTGTCCGACGGGCGGCATTTCGCCGGAAAATTACAACAGTTACTTGCAGTTAAGCAATGTTGCCTGCGTAGGCGGATCATGGCTGGTGCCTGCGGATGTGGTAAAATCAAAAAACTGGGCTAGGGTGACTGAACTGGCAAAACAGACCATAGACAAGGTTGTTTCGGTTTAATTAGCTTGTTCTTTAAAATACTGGCCGGGATCAATCATTCAATCGGCTTGGTATATCTGGAGTTTTCCCGATGCCAAGCCTGTTGATGACGCTACGGACTATGTTCAAAACTGAGAAAAACCATGACTAAACTGCGCACTGCTACCTTAAATGAGAAAACTCAGTCTTTATGTGAGTTGCCTATTTTATCTGGAACTATTGGCCCCGATGTAGTCGACATCCAAACGCTGTACCAGAAGACCGGCATGTTTACCTATGACCCCGGTTTTACTTCGACGGCCAGTTGCAGTTCATCGATAACGTACATAGACGGCGAAAAAGGGGTGCTGCTGTATCGCGGTTATCCTATCGAGCAGCTTGCGGAGCATTGCACTTTTTTGGAAGTTTGCTATCTGCTGCTGAATGGCGAATTGCCCACGCCTGATGAAATGCAGCAGTTCGAAGGCACCATCACCATGCACACGATGGTGCATGACCAGCTGACCAATTTTTTTAAAGGCTTTCGCCGCGATGCGCATCCGATGGCGATTATGGTGGCTGTCGTTGGCGCATTGTCAGCGTTCTATCATGACGCGTTGGACATTAAATCGAAAAGAGATCGTGACATCAGCGCGATCCGTCTGATCGCCAAAGTACCGACCATCGTGGCGATGTGTCATAAATACAGTACCGGCCTGCCGTTTATGTATCCGCAAAATAAGTTGAGCTACGTTGAAAACTTTATGCGGATGATGTTGGGTACGCCTTGCGACGACTTCGTGCCCAACCCGGTGCTGGTCAAAGCGCTGGACAGAATTTTGATCCTGCATGCTGATCATGAACAAAATGCCTCGACTTCAACGGTACGTTTGGCGGGTTCCAGCGGCGCGAATCCCTATGCTTGCATTACTGCCGGGATCGCATGCCTGTGGGGGGCCGCTCATGGCGGCGCTAATGAAGCCGTGCTGAACATGTTGGAGGAAATTGGCGATGTTTCGAATATCACTAAGTTTATCAACAAGGCCAAGGATAAAAACGATTCGTTCAGGCTGATGGGGTTCGGTCATCGGGTTTATAAGAACTATGACCCGCGCGCCAAACTGATGCGAGAAACCTGTCATGAAGTGCTGACGGAACTCGGCCTGCATGACGACAAAATATTTAAACTGGCTTTGGAATTGGAGCGTATTGCGCTTGAAGACGAGTACTTCATCGAGAAAAAGCTCTATCCGAACGTCGATTATTATTCCGGCATCGTGCTGCATGCCTTAGGCATACCGACCAATATGTTTACCGCGATGTTTGCGATGGGGCGAACCGTGGGCTGGATTTCCCATTGGGATGAAATGATCGCGGACCCGGAACAAAAAATAGGGCGGCCAAGGCAGCTTTATACCGGCGCAACAAAACGCGATATACCGCCGCAGCATATCAAGCGGGGTTAATTACCCGTCACCATGACGGCGCGAAGAAAAATCGTGTCTTCATGGCTTCTCACTGTGATTTGAAAATTGAATTAATAAACACTGAAAGGTGTTGTATCTCTTCAATACAAAGATTATGCGCTATCAGGTAATCATGCCATTCGATGCTGTAACCCATCGATTTTAATGCATCGAACGCGGCTTTTCCGTCCTCGATCGCCATGACGGGATCGAGGACGCCGTGGCCCATAAATATCGGCATGGCGTTATTGGCGGCGGAGCGTTCTGTTTTTAACTGTTCGATGGTCGGCAAATAAGTCGACAGCGCAATAATCCCGGCCAATTTAGTCCGGCATTTTAGTCCGGCATGAAGCGCAATGACTCCGCCTTGGGAAAATCCCGCCAGTAAAATATGGGGCGATCGGATGCCCTTGTCGATCTCCCGCTGGATCAGCGGTTCAATCAAGTCGGCCGATTGATAGACATCGTCAATATTGATTTTGCGTTGCGGCGACATCTCCAGAATGTCGTACCAGGAGCGCATGGACATTCCGCCATTGACAGTGACGGGCTGAATAGGCGCATTGGGGAAAATGAAATGGATATTTTCTTGCGCGGCTAAATGCAGCTCGGGAACCAGTCCTTCAAAATCATGACCATCCGCGCCTAGTCCATGCAGCCATATCACCGAATATCGGTGTTCTGATTCAGGCTGTATCTCGATGGTGCTCAATTTTCCTGAATTCATAAGTTTCTCCAAGGTAGGTAATGGCGTTAATGCCAGGGATTGCCGGCAAATTTCGGCAAATCGGGATTCATAGTGTCCCATGACTGGGCGTCTGCCACCCATATATCTTTTTGCGGCTGAAAAATGCCGGGATCGTCAAGGGTTGCGGCTGCGACCGGCCTGATGTCGGTAAAGGTGCTGTTTCTGCCGAATAGCGGGGTTCCGCATTCAGGGCAAAAGCCGCGATAAACCGTGTTGCCGCTGGCTGCAATCGTGGCATATTCTTTATAGGCGCCGGTTATGGTCAAGGCTGAGGCCGGAACAAACATACCTGCAAAATAGGGTGCTCCAATCGCTTTTTGGCAGGTTCGGCAATGACAGTTGAAGCCGCCGATGGGGTCGGCGGATATTGCATAGCGGACTGCGCCGCAAAGGCAGCCGCCGGTGATTGGAAGCTCCATGCTTTTCTCCTTGAGAGTTTGCCGGCAAATCTTAGTACAATAGAGCGGGCTTACTTTAACAACGCGCGGTCATGGTTATGCTGGACGATCTCATTCTAATCGCTTTACTGCTGGTCGGATACCTGTACTGGTTTAACGGGCAGCTGGTCAAAGAACTGGCGCTGAAAGCAGTCAGGGCGCATTGCCTGAATTTGGACGTGCAAATGCTGGATGAGTATGTCGCCTTAAACGGCGTCCGGTTGAAAAGGGACCAAGCAGGGAAAATGAGGTTGCAACGGACGTTTGTGTTTGAGTTTTCTTCAACCGGGAATGAACGCTATAACGGGATTTGTACTATGCTGGGGCGGAGAGTTGAGTCCATTCAGATGGAGCCGTACCGGTTTGAGGAATTCTGAAGAAATGATCTTTGTGGAGGATGTGTGAATCAATGTTCAGTATGCGGTCATCAGCGTAATGACCGTGATGTAAAATGCCCGGAATGCGGCAGTTTTTACTCGAAAATTGCCGAGATTATCGCCGAGCAGGAGGCTCTGGAGGAAATGCAAACATTTCGCGGACGGTGTAAAAAAATTCTTGCTTCGGATGATGTGAAGCAGGCATTGCTGTCCGAACTGAAGTTGGCGTGGGCCGGCTTGACTAAAACAGGCGTGTTTGCGCTTTTTGTTATTTTCGTCTTTGTGTTTGCTCTGGTCGTTTCCGTTTTATAGAAAATAAGCGGGGATGACCGTTTTTTGATGTGCCTGTTAAGCTGTTAACTTGCCGGAAACAGCTTAGGAACGTGCATGAAATAACTTGGGCAAGTTTTATTTTTCATTTTTTAACCATGAAGGACATGAAGCGGCATGAAAGGTTTAAGTCTTCATATCCTTCATGCTCTTCATGGTAATTGCCTAAATTAATTTATGCACGATCCTTAACTAAGGCAGTGCGTCTGGAATTTCCGCGAACGTGTTATTTTTCCAGTAGATCAAGCTTTCCTTCTTTGCCATTCCACTCGTCGGCATCCGGTAAAGCCGATTTTACTTCGGTAATGGTGGGCCATGTTTTGGCTAGCTCTGCATTTAATGCGATAAAGCCTTCTTGTCCTTCCGGCAGTTCATCTTCCGAGAAAATCGCGTTGGCAGGGCATTCGGGTTCGCATAATGTGCAGTCAATACACTCATCCGGGTCAATAACCAGAAAGTTAGGGCCTTCATGAAAGCAATCTACAGGGCATACATCTACACAATCAGTAAATTTGCATTTAATACAGTTTTCGGTAACTACAAAAGCCATAATTATTTCCAGGAAAGTTGGTTTAATTTAAAAAGGTATTCTAGCAGAAAGCATTGTACGATTGAATGCCGAGTTTATTAAAGGCTTTATTTAAGTGGGGTTGGGCGGAGTCTTGCTAACGGGGCCATAAAACTTATTTTGCGCTTGCCGAATTAAATAAAGACAAAAATATGCCTTTTTGGCTGCTGATTTTTCGTTGTTGGGCGTTTTCTAAGGCGAGTCTTGCTTCAGCCTTGAGTTGATTGTCGGCAAAAAGTTGTTCTGTTCGGGCTGGTGTGGCGCTTGCCTTTTTAAAATAAATAGCCGCATCGTTGGGCTTGTTCTGTTGCAACAGAAACTCGCCGTAAAAATAGTTGGCATCAATGCTGTCGGGATTAATTTTGAGAGCCGCTTCAAGCATTTGTTTGGCGGCATCGTCATCGCCGAATGAGATCGGCCATTTAGGCGCCATATAATAAAGTGTGCCTAAGGTTACATAGGCCGACCCGCCCATGGTTTTCGGGTCGATTTTAAGCGCCTTGAGCAGCAAGTCACGCGCTTCTTGAATGGCGCTAAGTGCGGAAAAAGCATCTTGATGGTCGGCATAAGTCGCCTTGATTACGGCTTGCCAGTAAATAGCTTCGGCAGCGTTCGGATATTGCCGGATTAAATTCGTCGTTTTGTCGAGCAGCTGGACATAAGCCGGACCCTGTTCGTTCTGGGGCGTTTTGTAGTAGATAGACGTCCATTCAGCCTCAATGTTTTTTAAAGAATCTTTAAGATTCTCTGCAAAGCATTGGGTCGATGACAGTAGCAACAAAACAACAAGAAATAATTTTTTCATGTTGCGAATATAGAACAAAACTCATTATATTTCAATATGTGTATGAAATATTTAGTCTTCGCGCCATTCAGAATAAGGGTGTATTGCGAGATTGTTGTTGTAATAACGCAAATCTCCGGTAACCTCCTGACCGAGCCAGAGCGGTTTTGCAAAGGATTGTCCTGTTTCGTCCAATTCAATTTCTGCGACTATCAAGCCCTGATTATCGCCTTCAAACTCATCTATTTCCCAAAGATTGCCATCATCAGTAACGAAATGACGGGTTTTTTCGATTAACGGTTTTCTGCAAAGAGTATTTAATATTTCATTTGCATCGGTCAGCGGAATTTCATATTCGTATTCATGCCGGTGAGTGCCGATGGTCGCCGTTTTGATATTCAGCCAAGCATGGTCGTCACTGGTTCGCACCCTAATTGAGCTGGTTGGCTGGGAGCTTAAATAGCCTTGCCGGTATTTTATCGAGCGGCTAATGTGTTGACGCCAGTCTGCGCTGGCGAGCAGGAATTTGTGTTCTATTTCTATAGCCATGACTGGATTTCCTTGCAGTGGGTTATACAATGAGGGGAAGACGGATTACAAGATTGTTTTGTAAGGCGGTAACCCATTAGGCAGCGTTACAAAGTTAAAGTTTTAGATGATCCCGGCTGCGCCGGTCATGTGTCGATCGATGCCGGTGTCATCGAAAATATGGATAAGCGGTTCTGTCCGCTATGCAGCTCCGGGTGTCTTGTTTTGCCGGTCGGCTAATGAAAAAAAGTATCGTCCTCGCTGTCGTTTTCCAGCGATACGGACTGTCCGGGAATCCTCTTTTCTTCCATTGCCCATTCTCCCAAGTCTATCAATTTACAACGCTCGGAGCAGAAGGGTTTGGAGAGATGTTCTGGAACCCAGGGCACCGGACAGCCGCAGTTGGGGCATTTTACGATAAGCGGTTTGTCGGATGCCGGCATCAGAAGAGGCAGCAGGTTAAGGCAAAAGGAATGTCGTCAGGGCTTTGCGATGGCCTTTTGTTGTCGGAAGACGGCACCATGAAACGGATGGTGCAGCGGTGTTTGCCGCCGCTGATTTCTGCAAAACAGTGTATGGATTTATCCAGGCTTACTTTAAGCAGTTGATGAGGCTGGTTGGTGTCCAGCAAAAATTGAAAAAAACCGGCCTCCGCAACCTCTTGAGTCGGTGAACTGCAATTCCGTATAAAATTAAGGATCAGGTCTATTGCGGTACGAATGTCGGCAAACGGGCTGCTCCAGTGTTGCATATCTTTTAAGCGGGTGGCTTCGTCCTGTTCCAGCCAGTAATGGAATTCGGGTAAATCAAAAGAGCAGGTTCCGCCGGGGATGGAGCTGCGTTGGGCTATGCTCTGGAATAGGTCGCTTTCCATGACATGGGTGCCTATTTTTCCGTTAGTGGCGTAGAGTTTTTTGCTGGTTTGACTTAATGTGTCGAGCAGTTCTTCCAGTTTCAGGGTGTCGACGCCTTGATTATGGGCGATTTTATTCAGTACGTTGGCATGGCGATCCAGTTCCTTCAGAATTTCCGATTTTAAGTCATTGCGCCTGAAAATCGTCATGATGTCGAGCAATATGCTAATCGCCGCGCGTTTGTCTGCGACGGTCTCCCCGGTTAAAAAATGATTGAATTGTTGGAAAAGCTGTTCTAACCGTATGAAAACCCGGATGCGTTCATTGAGTGGAAATTCATAGGTAATGGTGGTGTTCACAGACAAGTTAATCCCGGAAATCTCTTAATGAAAGGTACAAATTGTGCAGTTTTTTTACCTGTTCTGCAAGTCTATAATCCGCGCCCGAG
Source organism: Methylobacter sp. Wu8 (assembly GCF_036440755.1). Taxonomy (NCBI): domain Bacteria; kingdom Pseudomonadati; phylum Pseudomonadota; class Gammaproteobacteria; order Methylococcales; family Methylococcaceae; genus Methylobacter; species Methylobacter sp. Wu8. Next base: position 17,817 of record NZ_JAZGVT010000055.1, read on the forward strand.
TTATCAATCAGGTCGTCGGCTTTTGCTTTCCTGGTTGCCCGCGATACCTGGCTGTCAATTATCGATTGTATCCGTTCAACAGCGATCTTATCCCGAGTCTTAACGCGTTCAATCTGCATTTCGACAGGGCAGTCGATAACAAGTATCCGGTCAACAAGATGCGCCATGCCGGTTTCGAATAATAAGGGGATACTTACAATACAATACGGAGCGGTCAGTTGTTCAAGTTCCGTTTGTAGGGCTTTAAAGATTAACGGGTGCAATATCGATTCAAGTTTTTGTTTCTGACCGAGATCTGAAAAAACACGCTCTCTGAGTTTTTTTCTATTTAACAAACCGTCCGGGTTCAGGATGTCCGCGCCAAATTCCTGCCGAATTTGAACCAGGGCGGGTTGGCCTGGTTCGACCAGCCGGTGGGCTATTTCGTCGGCATCAAGTACCGGGATATTGAAGTCGGCGAAAATTTTGGCAACAGTCGATTTTCCACAGCCTATGCCGCCGGTTAATCCGACTTTTAGCATGATTTTACAGACCTATGCTTGTCAAATAGAGCCGGTTGAGTTCATTCCCCCATAACAGCGCGATCCAGCCGGCGACAGCCAGATAGGGGCCAAAGGGGATGGGTACGTTGCGATCGTGTTTGACAAAAATGATCATGCCGATGCCGATGACCGCGCCGACCAGCGATGATAATAAAATAATGATCGGCAAGTACTGCCAGCCCAGCCAAGCGCCGAATAAAGCCAGCAATTTGAAATCGCCGTAACCCATGCCTTCTTTGCCGGTCGCCAGTTTGAACAAGTGGAAAACAGTCCAAAGCGCCAGATAGCCGGCAACAGCGCCGATAATACTGGTGCGGGAATCGGCGAATATATTAAACAGGCTCAGGCACATGCCCAACCAAAGCATCGGCAGGGTGATGGAGTCCGGCAGTAACTGATGGTCAATATCGATAAAGATTAACGCAATCAACGACCACGTCAGCAGCAGCGCAAAACCGGCCTGTGGTGTGTAGCCAAAATGCCAGGCCACGATGGTTGATGCTATCGCCGTGAGAGCTTCAATGATCGGATAGCGCATTGAAATGTGGCAACCGCAAGTTGCACATTTGCCTCTTAGGAAAAGGTAGCTGATGACCGGAATATTCTGGTAAGGCTTGATCGGCGTATTGCAGCCGGGACAGCGGGATAATGGGAAAACCAGGTTGAACGGCTCTTCGGCCTGGTTTGCTTCCGTGATCTGTTGCAGGTATTCCTCGCATTCCTTGCGCCATCCCCGCTGCATCATTATCGGCAATCTGTAGATAACAACATTGAGAAAACTGCCGACAAGCAAGCCGATAACGGCGGACAGAGCCGGAAATAAAGTAGGTGTGTTTATGAGCTGCTGCATCTGTATTTTTTGAGTAGTGTTCTGCCGGAGCAATTTAAAAAGGCGGATGGGTCTTTATGTTGTTTAATTGACATTTCTTGGTAGGGGCGGCAATTAGCCGCCGACTGCCGAACCCATTTTAAATATCGGCAAATACATCGCGACAACCAAGCCGCCGACTAAAGTGCCTAAAATAACCATAATGATAGGTTCCATTAAACTGCTTAAGTTATCGACAAGATTATCGACTTCTTCGTCGAAAAAATCAGCGACTTTCAACAGCATATTGTCCATGGAGCCCGATTCCTCGCCGATAGCCACCATCTGTATCACCATGTGCGGCCAAAGGCCTGATTGCTGCATCGCAAATTGCAGTCTCTGTCCGGTCGCCACTTCTTCGCGCATTTTTAAAACGGCTTCGGTGTAGATAATATTGCCGCAGGCGCCGGCAACCGATTCCAGCGCTTCTACTAAGGGGACGCCTGCCGCCGACATGGTTGCCAAGGTCCGGGCAAAACGCGCAACGGCGGACTTATGTAGAATGATGCCGACTATCGGTAACTTCAGCAGAGCTTTATCCAGAAAGTGGTTGAATGGCCTGGATCGTTTCTTAAAATAGCCGAATGTGTAAACGGTGCCGACAACAATGCCGACAACAACATACCACCACGCTTGCATCCATTCCGACATGGCGACAACCATTTTAGTGAAAGCCGGCAAATCCGCGCCAAAGCTTTTAAACATGTCGGCAAATACGGGTACGACAAAAATCAGCAGGATGGTGGTGACGATAAAGGCGACGACGATTACTGCGATCGGATAGGTCAGCGCCTTTTTGATCTTTTTCTTCATCGACTCGGTTTTTTCTTTGTAGGTGGCGATCTTATCCAGCAGCGTTTCCAGTACGCCGGCCTGTTCGCCTGCGGCAACCAAGTTACAAAATAATTCATCAAAATACAGCGGTCTTTTGTTAAGCGCTTCGGCCAGGGTGTCGCCGCCCTCAATATCGGCCTTGATGCCCAGCAGCAGGTCCTGCATGCTGGCATTGTCGTGGCCTTTGCCGACAATATCGAATGATTGAACCAAGGGTACGCCGGCACTGAGCATGGTGGCTAATTGCCGGGCAAAAACGGCTATATCGCCTGGAGTGATTTTCTGGACTCTTTCGGTGAATAACGGTTTGGGTTTTTTCTTGAATTTAATAACCCGATAGCCCTGCCGCCGCAGCTCGGTTTTTGCAATGATTTCGCTTTTTGCAGAGATTGTTCCTCCGGCTTTCTTTTTGTTTTTGTCGGTTCCTTCCCAGACGAAATCTATTTGTTCAGTTTGCTCGGCCATGTCTATTCCTTGGTGATGCGATCGATTTCTTCCAGGCTGGTTATGCCCATGCGGACTTTGTTTAATCCTGACCGGCGCAAATCATTAAAGCCTTCGGCCAAGGCGCACTCCGCCAGTTGATCGGTATTCCCCCCGTTCAATATCAGTGTGCGCATTTTGTCGGTCAGCGTCAGGACTTGATAAATACCGACCCGGCCTTTATAGCCGTTGGTGCAATGTTCGCAGCCTACCGCACTATAGATTTTAAGATCGCGCAACTCTTCTGGTTTAAAGCCGGCAGCGAGAAGGACTTTATCGGGAAGGTCGGCAGGGATTTTGCAGTGTTCGCAGAGCCGTCGGCCCAAACGTTGCGCCATAATCAAATTAACCGCAGACACAATGTTGAACGCAGGGATGCCCATTTGCAGCAGCCGGTTCAATGTTTGCGGCGCGTCGTTAGTGTGCAGGGTTGATAGTACCAAATGTCCGGTTTGTGCGGCTTTAACGGCGATTTCGGCTGTTTCCAGGTCGCGAATTTCCCCCACCATGATGATGTCTGGATCCTGCCGTAAAAAAGCGCGCAAAGCGCTGGCGAAAGTCAGGCCGGCTTTAGGATTCATATTGACCTGGTTGATGCCTTCCACAGTAATTTCCACAGGGTCTTCGGCCGTGGAAATATTGCGCTCCATGGTATTGAGGATATTCAAACCGGTATAGAGCGAAACTGTTTTGCCGCTGCCCGTAGGCCCCGTTACCAGCACTAAACCGTAGGGCTTGTTAATGGCCTCAAGGAAAATCCGTTGTTGTTCCGGCTCAAAACCCAGCTTTTCGATACCCAACTGGGCGCTGGTAGGGTCCAAAATACGCAGCACAACTTTTTCGCCGAACAGCGTAGGGCAGGTATTGACCCGGAAATCAATCGCGCGATTCTTGGATAAGGTCATTTTGATACGGCCGTCTTGCGGAACCCTGCGTTCGGCAATATCCATTTTGGACATAACCTTGATGCGGGAGATGAGTCTGCCGGCGATACTGGGCGGCGGCGAAGCGACCTGGCGCAGCATGCCGTCCGACCTGTAGCGGATGCGGAAAGTTTTTTCGTAGGGCTCCATATGGATGTCGGATACCCCCTGTTTTATCGAATCCAGCAGTATTTTGTTTACATAGCGGACAATCGGCGCGTCATCAATATCCGAATTAATGTCAGCTTTAGTTGTATCTTCTTCGCCGCCGGTGATTTCCAGATTGTCCAGATCCTCATCCAGCATATCCGTCATCGACGTATCGGCGGCTTCCAAGGAGGCTTCGATAGCTTTGGTCAGTTTGTCTTCTTCAACCAGAATGGCTTCGGGATTAAGACGGCTGTGAAACTTGATGTCGTCCAGCGCGTGAAAGTCGGTCGGATCGGAGACAGCGACAAACAGTGTTTTGCCTCTGGCGAACAGGGGCAGCACATGGTATTTGCGGATCAGTTTTTCACTGACCAGATTTATAGGCAGCCTGCGGAAGTCAATGGCGTCCAAATCCAGAAAAGGTATGCCGAATTCTTGCGAGGCCTGGGACGCCAAGGCTTTGCTGTGGATGAGCTGATGGCTGACTAGATAGCGTATTAACGGAATCTGGTTTTTTTTCGCTTCCTGGCTATGAATTTGCGCATCGCTCTCAGTCAGCAAGCCTTTTTCAATCAAGCATCGGGTAAGACCGCTAAATGGTAAATTTGTCGATGCTGTAGTCATATGATGATGGCTTTGTCGGTTTTTTACGCAAATATAGGCGAAAAAGGAGGAGGGTACAAGGCGAAAGGCTAAAGGAGGCTTCCCTTTGCCTTTCGCCCTTCGTCTTTTGCCGGTTTTTCTTATAAAGCCCGAATTTTACGTTGCTGCTCCTCAAGATTGTTCAGCATCGAGCGCAAATCAGCCAGTTTGGCTTTTTCTTTATCGATGACTTCCGGCGGCGCTTTGTCGACAAACGCCGGGTTATTTAACTTGCCTTCAACTCTGGGCAGGTCATTATGGATTTTTTGTATTTCCTTTTCCAATCGCGCCAGCTCCGCTTCCTTGTCGATTAAGCCCGCCATCGGAATCAGGATTTTCATCTCGCCAACCAAAGCAATGGCCGATTCCGGCGCGCGGTCATGAGGCGTTAGCCAGGTAATCGAATGCAGCTTGCCCAGTTTCTGCAAGTAAACCCGGTTGTTATTCAGGCTATGCTGATCGGCAAGAGAGCCGTTTTGCAGGAATATCGGCAGCGGCTTGCTGGGGGCGATATTCATTTCTCCGCGAATGCGGCGCACACCCAGAATAAAGTTCATCACCCAGCTGGTTTCGGCGATAGCGTTGTTGTCGATTTGCGTTTCATCGGCAACCGGGTAAGGCTGCAACATGATGGTATCCGCCTCAATCCCTGTTAGAGGCGCAACGCGTTGCCAGATTTCTTCGGTGATAAACGGCATGATCGGATGGGCCAAACGCAGAATCGATTCCAAAACCGTCAGCAGGGTTTTGCGCGTGCCGCGTTGCAGCGCCTCATCACTGGATTGCAGGGATATTTTCGCCAGTTCCAGATACCAGTCGCAGTATTCATTCCAGGTAAACTCGTAAATGGCCTGCGCGGCCAAGTCGAAGCGGTAGTTGTCGATCGCGTTGCTGGTTACGGCCGTTACCTGATGCAGCCGGGACGTAATCCAGCGATCCACTTGGCTGTATTTGCAAGGAGCGCCGGATAAACCGGTATCGTGGCCTTCGGTGTTCATCAGCACGTAACGCGCCGCGTTCCAAAGCTTGTTGCAGAAATTGCGATAGCCTTCGGTGCGGGCAAGGTCGAAACGTATATCCCGCCCCGTAGACGCCAGCGAAGCGAAGGTAAAACGCAACGCATCGGTGCCGTAAGACTGGATGCCGTCAGGAAATTGCTTGCGCGTATCTTGTTCGATTTTTTTGGCCAAATGCGGCTGCATCATGCCGGAAATACGTTTTGCAACCAGAGATTCCAAGTCGATGCCGTCGATGATGTCGATCGGGTCGAGCACGTTGCCTTTGGATTTGGACATTTTTTGCCCTTCCGCATCGCGCACCAATCCGTGGATGTAGACTTCCTTGAACGGCACTTCGCCCTGGAATTTCAGGCCCATCATGATCATCCGTGCGACCCAGAAAAAAATGATGTCAAAGCCGGTCACAAGTACGCTGGTCGGGTAATGTTTGGCCAGTTCCGGGGTTTGTTCAGGCCAGCCCAGCGTGGAAAAAGGCCACAATGCCGATGAGAACCAGGTATCCAGCACATCTTCGTCCTGCTTAAGCGGATAGTCGGCGGGCAGGTCGTGCTTGGCGCGGATGTCCTGCTCGGAGTTGCCGACGTAAACATTGCCGAGCTCGTCATACCAGGCCGGGATGCGGTGTCCCCACCAGATTTGCCGCGAGATGCACCAGTCCTGGATATTGCGCATCCATTCAAAGTAGGTGTTTTTCCAGTTGTCGGGCACAAACTTGATGTCGCCGTTTTCGACGGCCGCAATCGCAGGTTCCGCCAGCGGCGCTACCCTGACATACCACTGGTCGGTCAAGAAGGGCTCGATCACGCTGTTGGTGCGGTCGCCGCGCGGCACCATCAATTTGTGGTCGGCGATTTTTTCCAGCAAGCCTGCCGCATCGAGATCGGCGACGATTTGTTTACGCGCTTCAAAGCGGTCCAGGCCGCAGTATTTGGCTGGAATCAGATTGTTATCGCCTTCACCGTTGTCGCGTATCGCTGCGTCAACGGTAAACAGGTTAATCAAGCCGCCATGCGGCAAATCCTGAATGACCGAGTTATGCCGGTGGCGCGTCCAAACTTCGTAATCGTTAAAGTCGTGAGCCGGGGTGATCTTGACGCAGCCGGTGCCGAATTCAGGATCGACGTATTCATCGGCGATAATCGGAATGCGGCGGCCGGTTAGCGGCAGTTCCACGAATTCGCCGAGCAGATGTTTATAGCGTTCGTCGTTGGGGTGTATCGCTACCGCCGCATCGCCGAGCAGGGTTTCAGGGCGGGTGGTGGCGACAATCAAATGCCCATGACCGTTCGACAGCGGATAGCGCAGATGCCACATCGAGCCGTTTTCTTCTTCCGACAATACTTCCAGGTCGGAAACGGCGGTATGCAGAACAGGGTCCCAGTTGACCAGACGCTTGCCGCGATAAATCAGGCCTTCTTCATATAAACGTATAAAGACTTCCTGCACCGCGTCGGACATGCCTTCGTCCATCGTGAAGCGCTCCCGGTTCCAGTCCAGCGAAGAGCCCATGCGCCGCAACTGGCGGGTAATCGTGCCGCCGGATTCTTCCTTCCATTGCCAGACTTTTTCCAGGAATTTTTCGCGGCCCAGGTCATGACGGGTCTTGCCTTCGGCGTTGCATAAACGTTCAACCACCATTTGCGTGGCGATACCGGCATGGTCGGTGCCCGGCTGCCATAAGGTGCTGTAGCCTTTCATCCGGTGATAGCGGGTCAGCGCGTCCATGATGGTGTCCTGGAACGCATGGCCCATGTGCAGGCTGCCGGTGACATTGGGCGGCGGAATCATGATGCAGTAGGACTCGCCTTTTGGCTTGGCCTCCGCCGAACCTGCTCCCGGCAGGTTTCCGGCATACACACCATCCCTGGCGGTCGCCGCGTCAGTTCCCGACTGACTTGCGGCATACACACCATCCCTGGCGGTAAAATAGCCTTTATCTTCCCAGGTTTGATACCAGCGTTGTTCGATCGAATGAGGGGCGTATGTTTTTTCCATGGATGCGTTATTGTGTTCGTGAAAAATTAGTTATTTTAGCAGGATTAAGATTGGTAATCAGGCTGATGGATTGGATTGTCGGTTTTGGAGCCATTTAGAGATGTTGCCCCTTATTTTATATAGCCTTGGAGCATCAATAGTACCCCAGTTTGCCAATAAGAATGTCTTCATCTACAACCGCCAGCCTACTCGCCCGTATCAGGCTCGGATGCTTTAAACCGGTTTGCTGGAAATCCGAGTCTCCCAAGTTAATAATTTCATCCAGTTCTGGAATCGCTTGATGAAGTTGGCTGGAAATCGTGCAGATAAGCCAATTATCAAATTTCCCAGGCAGTTTTCGAAGTATAAGGGCGGGACGAAGTTTTCCGTCTTTTTGATCCGTTTGAGGAAAACGAAAAAAAACAATCTGGCCTTCTGAGATCATCAGTATGTTTCTTTCAAATCAGTAACGGAATAATTGGAATCCTCATTTTCCATGCCTCTCATTGCGGATGCAATAGAAAAGCTATTCCAATTACTACTTTCTTCTTTTTCCGTTTTTAGTTTTAGGTATTCTACAAAATCAAGCACTTCCACCTGTTTTGATTCGGGTAGAGAGGCTATGGTTGTTAAGATTTTTTCTGACAAATTCATGTTTGCCTCCAGTTAAATCGATTTAATCTGATTTCAGCATAGACCGCAAATATATCGCTGTAGCCTTTAATCATCTGTGCTTAATAGGCGGCTTAGGATCGTGTATTTGCTACCAATCTTTATATGTAGTGACTTTCATGCCGGACTGTTGATACTGACGGTAACGGCTCCTGCCCGCTTCTTTGGTTGTTTCGCTGTTATCCAGTATTTCAAGGATGCGCTCGGTTTGCGGGGCTATGTCAGGATAGCGGGACGACAGATTGAACAGGACTTTCTGCCAGTTCTCGGGCGCATCTAGCGAACCGATCAGGATGACTTGCTCAACTTCCGGTTGTTCGCCGGAGTACAGCTGGTGCGGAATAAAACTGCCCGCCCTGAAAGTCCAGAGCAGGTCGTCTATGATTCGGCTTTGTTCGGCGGAATCGGTCAGTACATAACAAAAACTGCCGCTACGGTAGGCTTTCTCGATCAGTTTGCAGGCAAACAGATACCTATCCTGTAACGATTCGGTCGGCAGTATGTAAAAGCTGACTTCAGCCACTTTATGTTCTATGAGTTAGCCCGGTTAATCAGGTATTGGCTTAATAACGGCACGGGGCGGCCGGTCGCGCCTTTGGTCGGGCCGGTGCGCCAGGCGGTGGCTGCAACGTCCAGGTGTGCCCAACGGAACTTCTCGGCAAATCGGGCCAGAAAGCAGGCGGCGGTAATGGTGCCCGCGTCCTTGCCGCCGGAGTTGCTCATATCGGCGAAATTGGATTTAAGCAGCTCCTGATATTCTTCCCAGAGCGGCAAACGCCAAGCGTTGTCGTTGGCGATTTCACCGGCAGCAACCAGATCGTTGCATAAGGCGTCATCATTGCCGAGCACGCCCATGGCTACGCGGCCTAAAGCGACGCCAACCGCGCCGGTCAGCGTAGCGATGTCTATCACCACCTCGGGGTTGTAGCGCTCCGCATAGGTCAAGGCGTCGCACAACAGCAGGCGGCCTTCGGCGTCGGTATTAATTATTTCAATGGTTTTGCCGGACATGCTGGTCACAATATCGCCCGGTTTATTGGCGTCGCCGTCGGGCAGGTTTTCCGATGAAGGAATCAGGCCGACAATATTCAGCGGCAGTTGCAGTTGCGCTACGGCGAGCAATGTGCCCAGGACAGATGCGCCGCCGCACATGTCGTATTTCATTTCTTCCATGCCCGCGGCCGGTTTCAATGAAATACCGCCCGCATCGAAGGTCAGGCCTTTGCCGATCAGCACGATAGGCTTGGCGTTTTTATCGCCGCCTTGATAATTCAGCGTGATCAATTTTGCCGGCTGACGGCTGCCGCGCGAAACCGACAAAAAAGACCCCATGCCCAGAGACGCCATGTCGGATTCTTCCAGAATTTTTACGTCCAGGCCGGCGTATTTTTTACTTAATTCAATCGCCTGTTCGGCAAGATAAGTCGGCGTGCAGATGTTGCCCGGCAAATCGCCCAGATATTTGGTCAAATCCATGCCTTCGGCAACCGCCTTGCCTTGCAGCAACCCGGCCTGGGCTGAAGCGCGTTCGGTTTCCGGCGCGGCAATGGAGATTTTTGCAATCCTGCTTTCGGTTTCTTTATCGGATTTTGTGTGGGTGAACTGATACGCGGCATCGTTAAAGACTTCGATGATATGCCGGGACTTCCATTGCCAGTCGCGGCCTTCAACCTCGCATTCGGCCAAGCTGCAAACGACCGATTTGATTTGCGGTTTTTTCAGGCTGTTGACAGCGGCGAGCAGGGCTTTTTTGTAGTTTTTGCCGGATAAAGGTTTATTTTCGCCCAATCCGACCAGCAATATGGATTCAATCTTGCTGCCGGGAATCGCATTGATTAACACGGTTTCGCCGTTTTTTCCGCTCAGGTCGCCGCGGCTGACGATTTTGTTAATCAGTCCGTCGGTGCTGTTGTTAAGCGCGGTTGCCGACGGGCTGAGTTGCTGGTCTTGATAAACACCGACAATAACACAATCGCATTGCAGTTCTTCTAATGGCGCGGTTTCTACTGAATAGTCCATGACTTGACTCGGTTATTTGTTGAATAGAGCGTTATCTTGAGCGGGCCGGAAAATAAGTCGCTACAAGATGGGCCGTTTAGCGGGGATTATACAACACAAATATCGGTTGTTGCTTGGGGAGGCGCGGTTGGCAGAAAATTGGAGTAATGTGCCTCGTTTTGTGAGTTGCGGCCTATTGGTTTATACTCGATCCCATAAGATCAATTAGTTGTATAAGCGTATGAGGAATATGGGATAAGTTAACTTCTTTATATAAGACAGTCTTGCCGCATATATTTTGCGTTATACCTTTCACTCCGCTTTAGCGAGACATCATCATGCTTGAATTGAAGACCATAATCTTATTTCTCATTACGGCGGTCGCAGAGATCGTCGGTTGCTATCTTCCATATCTTTGGCTTAAAGAAGGCAAGAGTGCTTGGTTGCTTATTCCGGCTGCGTTGAGTTTGGCACTTTTCGCATGGTTGCTTTCGCTTCATCCAACAGCCGCAGGTCGAGTTTATGCGGCTTACGGCGGCGTTTATATTTTTGTCGCAATTCTGTGGCTCTGGTCGGTAGATGGCGTGAGGCCTACTGTTTGGGATATTGCCGGGGCTTCGATTGCATTGACAGGCATGGCAATCATTATGTTCGCACCCAAAAATGTATGATTTTGGGCTGAAGTAACGTAGGCCGGAATAAGGCCATCCAAGCGCGTAGCACGAAGGTGGCGTTTCCGGCGGATTCGGGCAGTGTGAGCCGGGGACAATAGGAGACAGACCACGGTTTCTCGCCAGCTCCCAAGCTCCAGCTTGTCTTGGTTGCCAAGCATGGTAAATTGGACGCTAAATCAAAAGCAGGAGGTAAGCTGATGACTGCCATTACGTTTGATACCCATAAATTTGTTCGCACACTCAAGGATGCCGGTGTGCCGGAAAGCCAAGGCTTTCTCGGAAGCGTTTAAAGAAGCGCAGGGCGAAGCCGATCTGGCAACCAAACGCGACATCGATGATTTAAGGCGCGACATTGACGTCTTGCGCCGCGATATGGATTCGCGTTTTATCCAAACGGAACAGCGGCTGGTCATTAAACTAGGCAGTCTGATGGCGTTTTCCATTGGTGTCGTTGCCGCTCTGGTTAAGCTGCTTTGAATAGGGCGGACGGGTAGTCAAGTAGGCCGGAATAAGGCCATCCAAGCGCGTAGCGCGAGGTGGCGTTTCCGGCGGATTCGCGCAGTGTGCGCCGGAAACACCCGTTTTCGCTATCGCTCAAACAGGCTTATTCCGGCCTACGGAACCTTCGATCCCTGTACGGCCAACACACCCGAACGCCCTTCCACTTCGCCCCAGACCAGCTCATGCCTGGGCAGCGCGGCGGTGTCAATGTCGGCGACATAATCTTCCAGCGTACCGATGTCATCCTCGGCTTGTTGCCACAGTTGCAGCAGCTTTTCCATAACCGGCAGCAATTTCATGCCTTCCAGTTCGGCATGCAAGGTATAGACATGGCCTTCCGGGGCGGGCTGGCGGCTGGCGGCGAATACCGCTTCATGCACGTTGGCTTCGGTGATGCCGTTGCAACCGAGCAGTTCGTCCAGCGTCGGCAGGGTGGTCGGTATTTGCGGGCATTGAAAGGTCTCGCCTTCCATTTGCGGGATAAACGGAGACTGACCCCGGCAGTCGCTGGCATAGCGAAAACCCAATTGCTGCTCCAGTTGCAGTGTGTGTTTGTTCAACTGCCAGCCGGCCGCGCCGTGTACTGACGGCGGATGGCCGAAAATGTCCTGAAATGAATCGATGGCCGCCTGCATTTCTTTCCGGGTCCAGTCGGCATCGCGGTTGGCGACAAAATCCTGCCAGCGGACGTGGTCGTAGCAATGGACGCCCACTTCATGCCCGGCCTGTTCGGCTTGGCGCATGATGTCGCGGCCCCGGCGGCCGATATGCGGGCCGGGAAGCAATGTGCCGTACAGCAGGGTTTTCAGTCCGTAGTGGCTCAGTACCGAGGTGCGTTGAACCTTGCTGAAAAATCCGGGGCGGAATGCCCGGCGCAGCGCCCGGCCTGTATGGTCGGGGCCGAGGCTGAACAGGAATGTGGCCTTTACGCCATAGCGTTGATACAGATCCAGCAATGCGGGTACGCCTTCCAGCGTACCGCGCAGTGTGTCCACATCGACTTTCAGTGCGATTTTCATTGGTCGATCAGCGCCCTGGCGGCGGCAACTTCGTAGCTGTAGGCATCGAAAATATTGCGCAAGGCGTTTTCCACGGTGACTTCAGGTTTCCAGCCCAGGTCATCGATGGTGTTGCCGATCCAGGGCACACGGGTTTTAACATCCTGATAGCCTTTGCCGTAGTATTCATTGGCGGTGGTATCGATCAGTTCGACTTTGGCGGCCAAATCCTTATATTCGGGATGCTCTTTGGCGATTTTCAGCATCAGCTCGGCCAGTTCCCTGATGGACAGGTCGTTGGCCGGATTGCCGATATTGTAGATACTGCCGGTGGCCTTGCCGTTTTCATTTTTGATGATGCGCACCAAGGCGTCAATGCCGTCGCTGACGAAGGTAAAGCTGCGGCGTTGCTGTCCGCCATCGACCAGTTTAATGGCTTCGCCTCGGGCGATATGGCCCAGAAATTGGGTGACCACGCGCGAACTGCCTTCTTTCGGCGTATGGATGCTGTCGAGGCCGGGGCCTATCCAGTTAAAGGGTCTGAACAGGGTGTAATCGAAACCCTGTTCCTGCCCGTAAGCGCAGATAACCCGGTCCATCAATTGCTTGGAGCAGGAGTAAATCCAGCGCGGTTTGTTCATCGGCCCTAAGATCAGGTCGGATTCATAAGGATGAAACTCCTCGTCTTGGCACATGCCGTAAACTTCGGACGTTGACGGGAACAGCACGCGTTTTCTGTATTTTACGCAGGCGCGGATAATCGGCAGGTTCGCCTCAAAATCCAGTTCGAATACCGCCAGCGGGCGGCTCACATAAGTGGCGGGCGTGGCGATTGCAACCAGCGGCAGGATCACGTCGCATTTTTTAATGTGGTATTCCATCCACTCATGGTTAATGGTGATGTCGCCTTCAAAAAAATGGAAGCGTTCGTTGTCGCGGAAGGCTTCAACGCGGTTGGATTGCATATCCATGCCATAGACATGCCAATCGGTGGTTTCGAGTATGCGCTTTGAAAGATGATGGCCGATAAAACCATTGACACCGAGTATGAGTACGTTCATAAGTTCCTGATGGGTTATATTAAAAATTGTTAGCTATTTGCGTTTGGAAATAACTGTCCATTGTTGGTTATAGCGTTGAAAGCGGCCTGATCCAGAGCTATGCCGTCGCAGCTGAGCTGTTCGATGCGGAAGCGGTTGTTGTCGGCGCAGTCGGCGTAAAAATGACCGTCCGCCCAATAGATGCGAACCTTGCCCGGATTTAAAGCGGTTTCGCCGCTGTAATGGCTGCCGAACAGGAAAAACCGCTTGCCGTCGAAATCGAAAAATGCGCCCGGATAAGGCGGCGCGACGGCCCTGACCAGATTATGGATGTTCCAGGCCGATTGATGCCAGTCGATGCGTCCGTGTTCCGGCTTGCGGCCGCCGAAATAATTGCCTTGGGCAAGATCCAGGGGCTTGGGCTCTATCTTCCCGGCCAACAACAACGGCAAGCAGCGGTCCAACAGCGTTTTTGCGGCCGGCGTCAGCTTCAAAAAAACATCGTGTGCGGTATCGTTGGGCAGAATGGCGACGGCTTCCTGGTCGATCAGTGAGCCCGCATCGGGCTTTTCCACCATTTGATGGAGGCTGACGCCGGTGGTCGATTCGCCGTGCAAAACCGCCCAGTTGACCGGCGCGCGGCCGCGGTATTTCGGCAGCAGCGAGCCGTGCAGGTTGTAAGCGCCTTGGGGCGGAATCGCCAGCAGCTCGGGGCTCAGCATGTGCCGGTAATAAAAGGAGAAAAACCATTGCGGATGAAGGTCGGCAATGTGTTTGATGACTTCCGCCTGATTGGGGGCGTCCGGCGTTATGACTGGAATTTGATGCCTGCCTGCCAATTCGGCAACGCTGCCGAACCAGATGTTTTCCTCGGGGTCATCCTGATGGGTGACGACCAGTTTAATCTCGACGCCGGCTTGCAACAGGCATTCTATGCCGGTAACGCCGATGTTGTGGTAGGCAAAAACGACGGCTGACGGCTTCAAGATTTATCGCCTTGGCTGTTATCCAGGATGGCTTTAACCAGGTAACGAGGGCGCGAGCGGGTCTGGGAATAAATCCGCCCGATGTACTCGCCCAGCAGTCCGATACCGAACAGCAAAATGCCGATCAAAAAAAATACAATCGCGAACAGCGTAAAAACCCCCTCCGCTTCGGGACCTACGGTCAGCCTGCGCCAGCCCAGATAACAGACAAAAAGCAGCGACAGTATCGAAACGCCGATACCGATCAGGGAGAACGCCTGTAAAGGAGCAATGGAGAATCCTGTCATCAAGTCGAAATTGAGATGGATCAGTTTGAACAGAGAATATTTCGATTCCCCGGCCGCGCGTTCTTCATGGTTAATGACGATTTCAGTCGGATTTCCGGCATAAAGATAGGCCAGCGCCGGTATGAAGGTGTTGGTTTCAGTGGTGGCTAAAACCGCATTGATAATGTCGCGGTGATAGCCCCGCATCATGCAGCCCTGGTCGGTAATGTGAATGCGGGTAATTTTTTCGCGCAGGCGGTTCATCGCCAGCGAGGCCCAATGCCGCCAGAGACTGTCTTTTCGTTCCCGCCGGATAGTGCCGACGTAATCGAAACCGGCATCCATTTGAACCAGCAGATTGGGGATTTCTTCAGGGGGATTTTGCAAGTCCGCATCGAGGGTCAGGATATAACGGCCCCTGGCCCGCTCAAAACCGGCGATCAGCGCCGCGTGTTGTCCGGCGTTGGCGCGGAGGAACACGACGCGGGTTGTGCTCGGGAACAGTTGAAATTGCTTGCGGAGCAATGCCGCCGAGTTGTCTTGGCTGCCGTCATCAATAAAAATGACTTCGTAGCTGCGCTGAAGGTTTTCCAGCACGGGATAAAGTCTTTCAAACAGCAACGATAAAACGGCTTCTTCGTTATAAACAGGAATAACGATGGATACTTCTGTTTCAGAATTGTCGGTCATTTAGATTAAGAGAGTATGATTTTAAATCGGTGAGTGCGCCGTAAAACCTAGCGAGGCAAGTTAACGGCTCTCATTGTAATATAAAAACGCACTGTTATCCTATTCGGAAACAGGCTTAACTGCTTCATTAATAAAGGCGGTAGGATGCCAAAGGCATTTAATATTAATGCGATTCACCGCATCCTGCACATCCTACGCGATTTATCAATAAGAGCCGTTCAGTAGTGAAATTACCGCCGAACAGACCTGATCAACGTCTTTTTCCTCCATGCCGGGAAATAACGGGAGCGTGATGGTTTGCTCGCCGATTCTTTCGGCATTAGGAAAATCGCCCGGCTTGTAGCCGTATTGGCGGTAAAACGAGAACAGGTGAATGGCCGGGTAATGAATGCCCGCAGCGATGTCTTGCTGCTTGAAGACTTCGAGAGCCTGGTTACGGCTCAGGCCTATCTTTTCCCAATCGAGCAGGATACAGAACATATGCCAGCTATGGCCTTCCACATCAGTAGGTAACACCAATGCATCATGTTTCGGAAGTTGCTGCAAATAACGGTCGACCAGTGCCCGGCGTTTCCGGTTAAAGCCGTCCAGTTTCTTCAATTGCACCAAACCCAGCGCCGCACCCACATCAGGCATATTCATTTTGCCGCCCCAGGCAGGCACATCCATGCCGCCCAGCGAGTCTCTTTCGATGCCGTGGAAACGAATGCCTTCGATTTTCTTCAGCAACACAGGATCGTTGATGGACAGCGCGCCGCCTTCAATCGTGGTCATGTTTTTATTGGGATGAAAGCTGAAGCAGACCGGATTGCCCGAGCTGCCGATCCGGCGGCCTTTATATTGAGTGCCGATGGCCTGGGCCGCATCCTCAAGCACCAGCAGATTATGCTGTTCGGCCAGTTGATAAATAGGGTCCATATCGACGGCGCGACCGGCAAAATGCACAGGGATAACGGCTTTGGTGTTGGGCGTGATTGCCGCCGCAACCGCAGCCGCATCGATATTGCGGGAGATCAGGTCGACATCGACGAATTTGGGCGTTGCTCCGCAGCGAACGATGACGTTAGCGCTGGCGACAAAGCTCATCGCGGGTACGATAACTTCGTCGCCCGGCCCGATGCCGTAGGCCAGCAAAACGGCTTCCAGCGCGCTGGTGCCCGAGTTGAACACCCGAAGCTGGACATCGCCGCCGATATAATCGGTCAACGCGGTTTCAAAAGCGGCAACTTTGGGGCCGGTTGCCAGCCAGCCTGATTGCAGCACTTCTTTGATCGCTTCAAATTCTTCTGTATCAATGGTGGGACGGGTGAATGGCAGCATCTTAACTCCTTGCCAAGACGTAAACGCCGAGAAGGACGATGCCCATCCCGATGATGCGGGCGGGATTCATGGCTTCGCCGAACAACTGCCACGCGAACAGTGCATTGACGACATAGCCCATGGACAGCATCGGATAGGCGATACTGACATCGACCCTGGACAGCGCCAAGATCCAGACAACGACACTGATACCGTAACAAAACAATCCGATCCAGAGAAAAGGCTCAAACGCCAATTTCAGAAATGCCGTGGAGGATGAAGCAAAATTCAAGCCGATAGCGCCCATTTCCTTGACGCTGGCTTTGAGCGCCAATTGCGCGACGGCGTTCAGCATGACGCCGGTCAGGATAATGCAGAAACTAATAAGGTTCATCGACGGGCCACCGCGATATAACGGGAGTTTTGATAGATTATACGCATGGGAAAGTTCGGTTGATTCCATGGAAAGTTCACTAGGTTCAATTCATTATAGGTCTTCTGATTAAGTATGCCGATTGCCTGGTCTGAGTTTAACCATAAAGGCAGGAAATCCGCTTCGCTTAGCCATTTTTGCGGTTCCTGGTTAATGCCGAATTCCAGTTCCCCTGTGAAATTGACCAAGGTAATGGTTCGGCCCAAGTAATAGGGTAGCGATTGATCGTAGCGCGCGATATCGTAAATTTCCACGTTGTTTTTGCCGCTTTGGGCGATGTAGGACTGAATCGCTTCCGCCATAGCCCGGCTGGAGCGCAGTTCGCTGATGCTTTGATAGCCCCATGAAAGCATTTGTATGCCAAGCAACGCGCACAGGGCAAACACGGAGACAGCCAGATCCTTTTTGTGTCTGAACACCAGCGTAGAAATACCGGCAGTAGCTGCTAAAACAGCCGTTGCAATAATCCAGGGACGGAACAATGGCAGGTGCGCCGCTAATCGGCCAATCTTGGCGGTATCATCGGCTTGCCAGATAAAGAAAATGAAGATAATGCTTGCAAGCACTATAGCCACAATGCCGTCGGCAATAAAATGTTTGCGCTTGGCCATGTTCTCGCCGACCAACAGCGCCAGCGCCGGAAACATCGGCAAGATATAGCCCGGTAATTTGGAATGGGAAATTGAGAAGAAGAAGAAAACAAAGATTGCATAAACCCAAAGCAATCGTGAGGCTTCGAATTTTCCCGGTTCGGCGCGCCAGGAGAACGGTGGTTTAATCACGCCGTTTATTGCCGAGAACAGCCAGGGCATTGTGCCTATCGCAAAGACGGCGAAGAAATACCAGTTTGACTTGGTGCGTCCGTGAACGTCGCTGGTAAAACGCTCGAAATGTTCATGAATGAAAAAGAAATGCGGGAACTCGGGGTTCGCGTAGCTGACCGCAACAAACCAGGGTGCCGCTACTAATAAATAGACCAGCAAACCTTTGCCCAGATGCAAATGCCGCCACAACGCCCAGTCGCGCTGCCAAAGGGTGTACAGAACCAGGGTTCCGCCGGGCAGCACCAGGCCGATCAGGCCTTTGCTCAGCGTCGCTCCGGCAAGCGCGACCCAGGCCAGCAGCATCCAGTTTCGTTCCTGGTTCGGCCGATGCCGTTCTGTCTGCGCCAATACCAAGGCTCCCATGGCGATGAACAGTAGCGCGCTAACGCCCATGTCCAGACTGTTGGCGTGCCCCATCCCGGCATAAAGAACCGTACTGATTGAAAACAGGAATGCGAAATAACCGGCGCTGCCGCCATAAAGGCGTTTGCCGACAAAACCGGCCCATAAGGCCGCGACAAATCCAAGTCCCGAACACCATACCCTGGCGGCGGCATTGGTTTCTCCTAATATGGCCATGCTGATCGCGGAGCCCCAATACTGCAAAGGCGGTTTTTCAAAATACTTGAAGCCGTTCAGGCGCGGCGTAACCCAGTCGCCGGAGCTCAGCATTTCCCGGGCGATTTCGGCGTAACGCCCTTCATCCGGCTCTATCAGGTCACGGTAACCCAGCAAAAGAAACCATATAAATCCGGCAATAACGATTACTGCCCCCTTTATCCCGTATTGACGGAAAGACGCTGGTGTCATGTTTGGCTGTTCCTTTAGATCGAGTCGCAGGTGTTGGTAAATGCTTACAATGATAATACAATCCGCGGTTCTATACACTTTTATATCAAAGAGCATAGATAAAAAGCCAATATAATCATGTTGTTAGTATTGCATTGTTGCAGCAGACATGATTTTCTCACGGTTTGCAAAATACCGGGCGGACACAATAAGCTACTTCTAATGGTACTGTTTCTATAAAATGGTCGATAATTTACAGGTTCGGGTAAAAAACGATCTTTTTGATTTTAAGTTTTTATTTTACAACACACACATTTTCGATTGGGGAGATACGCTTGGAAGCGAATTGGGCTAAAGGCCATAAAATGGGACGGCGTAAGTTAATCACCGTTCTGGATAAGCTGATTGCGATGGATTTGCTGAAAACATTAATGGCGGTTTGGTCGGTGATTGTCGTTATTATCGTCAGCCGCCAGTTTATCAGGATTCTTGACAAGGCTATTCAAGGACAGGTGTCCAATGAAACCCTGTTGACTGTTCTTGGCTTGAAAACGATTATCGCCAGTGCGACCTTTTTACCGGCGGCCTTGTTTATGGCGGTGTTGATGGTTATGGGCAGAATGTACAGGGATCAGGAAATGTCGGCAGTGGCTTCAGCCGGAGGCGGAGCGGGAACGGTCTATCGGGCTATATTCCTGATGATTTTCCCGTTAAGCGTGTCTGCAGCCGGCTTGTCATTCTACATCTCGCCCTGGGCGGAAGCCAAGATGGAGCTGCTCATGCACGAGGATAAGGAGTCGTCCGATGTTCGAGGTGTTGCCGCCGGAAAGTTTAGCGAGTACAGCCAGGGGGACTTGGTTTTTTATGTGGAAAAGATTGATGACGATAAAAAGATGTATCAGGTTTTTGTCCAACATAGGCAGGGAAACCGCTTGGCGATTATTAACGCTGAAGTGGGCACGATGAAAGATTTGCCTGACGGCCGCTATGTCGTTTTGGAAAATGGCGAGCGCATACAGGGACAGCCGGGAGCCTTGGACTATGTGGTTGAGCAGTTCTCCGAATATGCGGTGAGAATGGAGACCAAAGAAGCAACTGCGGTTAAATTAGGCAAGGAATCGGCGGCCAGCGACCAGCTGATAAGTTCCGGTGAAGTAACCGATATTGCCGAATTGCAACGCCGATTCTCCGTTCCTATGGGGGTCATGTTGCTTAGTTTTATTGCGGTGCCTTTGGCCCAGATGTCGCCTCGCGGCGGTGTTTACGGCAATATGCTGGCTGGTTTCCTAATCTATTTCAGCTATGGAAATCTTATTCGCGTCAGCCAGAGCTGGGTCATGAACCAAACCATCCCCGCGTGGCTGGGTGCTTTCGGCGTCAATACCCTGTTGTTGGTAATCGGCGGAATTTTATTGGCGAGATTATACGGATGGCGATGGCTGTTTATGCAAGTCAAGGCAATGGTGCATAAGTGAATGTATTAACAGGCTATATAGTCCGGGAAATATTAAAGGGTTCTTTTGTCGCCGTTGTATTATTGTTGACCTTATTCAATTTGTTTACCTTCAGTGATCAGCTAAAGGATTTGGGTAAAGGACACTACGGTTTAACAGAGATTTTTTATTATGTCGCTTTGGGATCGCCTTCCGTTTTTTATGAGTTAATGCCCGCATCGGCCTTATTAGGCAGTCTGTTCATATTGGGCGCGATGGGCAATAACCGCGAGCTTATCGCCATGCGGGCGGCAGGCTTATCCATTCTGGGTATTATCAGGGCGGTTATGGCGGCAGGCGCGATTCTGGTCCTGATTTCGATACTGGTCGGCGAGTTTATCGCGCCGGAAGCCGAGCGGATGGCGCAAATGATCAAGGTCACCGCCGTCGATGAAGGCAAGATTATTATGAGTGCCAAATATGGACTTTGGTTGCGCGAAGGCAAAAAATTCATCAATGTCCGCACAGTACAAGATGACGGAAGTTTGGCTGACATCAGCATTTATGAGATTGACGACCAGCGTCATTTGCGCCATTCAACACATGCAGAAAAGGCTGTTTTTCAAGGCAATGAGCAATGGAAATTAGATCAAATCAAACAATCGGACATTTCAATAGAGCAGATGGCTGCAAGCCATCAAAGTGAGCAAATATGGCGTTCAACCGTTGCTCCTGATTTATTGGATATTGTTGTGGTCAATCCGAATAATCTATCCATGTATGATCTGGCTATGTATATTGATTTTTTAAAGGATAATCATCAAAAATCGCACGATTTTGAGCTGGCTTTCTGGGGACGCGTGGTCAATCCCCTGGTCGTTTTCGTTATGTTGCTGGTGTCTGCGCCCTTTGTTATCGGTGTTAAGCGCGGCGTTAACGTTGGCGGCAGGATGATGATAGGCGTTGTGATCGGTATGACATTTAATATTATTGATAAAATTGTCGGGCATCTCGGGCTGATTTATGACCTTAATCCACCGTTTATGGCGGTTGCTCCCAGTCTGATTGCTTTGGCCGCGGCTTTATATGCGTTGGGCCGGGTGCAGGCGTAATGAGTCCATTGAGTGTGCAAGCGGGAGAGCGAAGTGGCGGTTAGAAAATTTAACGATAAACAACCTGAAATCGGCAGCTCGGTTTTTATAGATGACAGCGCCGTGGTGATCGGCGATGTCACCTTGGGTGACGATGTCTCTATATGGCCAACGACGGTGGTCAGGGGCGATGTTGAAAGCATCACGATTGGCGCCGGCACCAATGTTCAGGACGGTTCGGTATTGCATGTCACTCACGCCGGAAAATATACGGCTCAAGGCCATCCCTTAATCATAGGCAAGGGCGTAACGATAGGGCACAGGGCGGTGGTTCATGCCTGCACTGTCGGCGATTATTGTCTGGTAGGGATAGGCGCGATTATTATGGACGGCGCCGTTCTTGAAGATTATGTGATGCTGGGCGCAGGTGCGCTCGTGCCGCCGGGGAAAAAACTGGAGAGCGGCTATCTTTATGTGGGTGTTCCGGCCCAACAAGCCAGGCCTTTAAAGGAATCCGAAAAGGAGTTTCTGGAATATTCTTCCCGGCAGTATATTCAGTTGAAAAATGAGTATTTGAAGGTGCAGGAGTAAAGGCGAAAGGCGAAAGGCGAAAGGCGAAAGGCGAAAGGCGAAAGGCGAAAGGCGAAAGGCGAAAGGCGAAAGGCGAAAGGCGAAAGGCGAAAAATTTGACGGCTTCTTAAATTTCAATGCAAGCTATTTTTGCCCTTTGCCCTTTGCCCTTTGCCCTTTGCCCTTTGCCCTTTGCCCTTTGCCCTTCAAGCTTGCCGCTCTGAATTCAGCAGTTCAATAACAGGCCGGGTTTTAGGCCGAACGCCGCGCCAGATAAAAAAAGCTTCCGCCGCCTGCTCAACCAACATACCCAATCCATCCAGGCTTTTTGCCGCATGATTATCCTGTCCCCAACGCACAAAAGCGGTCGGCTCGTTGCCGTAGGCGAGGTCGTAACACATGCCGCCCGCTGCGAGTAAACCGGTCGGCAGTGGCGGTAACTGGCCGCTCAAACTGGCTGAGGTCGCGTTTAAAATCAAATCGAACTGCCGGTTTGCTAAATCGTCAAAGCCGCAGCCGGTAACAGGACCTTTGCCGTGAAATTCAGCCGCCAGCTTGACGGCCTTATCCTTGGTGCGGTTGGCGATAACCAGGGTTTTCGGAGATTTCTCAAGTATTGGAAGTATGATGCCCCGGCTGGCGCCGCCGGCGCCCAAAATCAGGATACGGGCGCCCGATAAGGCGATGCCATGATTAGTGGTCAGGTCGGTTACCAAGCCGATGCCGTCGGTGTTGTCGCCCAAAATAGCGCCGTCCGGTTGAAGCGCGAGCGTGTTGACCGCCTTGCTCAGCTGGGCGCGTTCGGTTTTATGGTCTGCGTAGCTCCAGGCGAGTTCTTTCAGCGGCACGGTGCAATTTAAACCCTTGCCGCCCGCGGCAAAAAACGCCTCAACGGCGGCCTGGAATTGTTCGGCCGGGACTTCCTCGGCGATGTATTCGAGCGTTTGTCCGGTTTGTGCGGCAAAAAGACGGTGAATGCGCGGCGATTTGCTGTGTTTGATAGGGTGGCCAAATACGGCGTAGCGGTCAGTGGGCATCATAACTGTGCTTTTTTCTCCATCCATAACTCCCATGCAATGGTCACCGCAACAATCAAAATGGCTATGCCCAATTCCACCCAGAGAAAGTGCGGCGTATAAACCGAAACCACAGCGGCAACCCCGAGAAAAAGCCCTACCAGACTAAAACGCCAGCCTACGCGCAGGCCGTCGAGTATGGTCGAAAGCGATAAAATCAGTAGGATAATCAGGCCGGCGTCTTCTTCGGCTATCCGCCCGGATTGATGGATTAAAAATATTCCGCCAACGATCAGCAATGAGGTGAACCAGTGTATGGATTGTTCGCGGAGTATGATCTTGAAGTCGTCGGCGCGGTGTTTGGATTGCAGCCAGCCGATAATCATTGCGAACAGGCAAAATACGACAACTAAAATGAGCCAGTAGCCATAGCCGTCGGCCGGAGAAAAATCCATGATCCCGATGCCGACCAGCGACAGGATCAGCAGTAAAACCAAAATGGCTTCTTCAATGTGAAATTTTTTTTTTTCGGTGATTAGAATGTCTTCTGACATGAAACAAGCTCCATTTCAGTTGTTAAATTAAAAGATTATTTAAAATAGACGCACTACTCTTGCAGCCACTGGGCTACGGATTTGGCGTAATAGGTCAGGATGGCGTCGCTGCCGGCGCGCTTGAACGCCAGCAGGGATTCCAAAACAACCTGCTTCTCGTCCAGCCAGCCGTTCATCGAGGCGGCTTTAAGCATCGCGTACTCGCCGCTGACCTGATAGGCGAATGTCGGTACGCCGTATTGGTCTTTTACCCGGCGGATAATGTCCAGATAGGGCATTCCCGGCTTGACCATGACCATGTCCGCGCCCTCCTGCAAATCCAGCTGGATTTCGCGCATGGCTTCATCGGAATTGGCCGGATCCATCTGATAGCTATATTTGTTGCCTTTGCCCAAGGTTCCGGCGGAACCCACGGCATCCCTGAACGGGCCGTAAAAACTGGAGGCGTACTTGGCGGAATAAGCCAGTATCAATGTGTTGATATGGTTTGCCTCTTCCAGCGCCTGTCTTATTGCGCCGATGCGGCCGTCCATCATGTCCGACGGCGCCACAATATCGGCCCCGGCTTCGGCATGAGACAGCGCCTGCCGGGTCAATACGTCGATAGTCTCGTCATTAATCACGTAGCCGTCGAGGTTGACCAGCCCGTCCTGTCCGTGTGTCGTAAAAGGGTCCAACGCGACATCGGTAATAATGCCCAATTCGGGAACGGCTTTTTTTAAAGCCCTGATGCTGCGTTGAATCAGTCCGTCAGGGTTATAGGCTTCGGCCGCATGCTCCGATTTTTTATCTGCGGAAGTCACCGGAAACAGCGCAATCGCAGGGATGCCGAGGCTATAGAGCAGATGCGCTTCTTCAAGCAATAAATCCAGCGAGAGACGTTCCACTCCGGGCATGGACGAGATGGTCTGCCGTTGGTTTGAGCCTTCGGTGACGAACATCGGGTAAATCAGATCATCCACAGACAGACGGTTTTCGCGCATTAAACGACGGGAAAAATCGTTATAACGCATTCTTCTCATACGTGTTTGAGGAAAATTGATGTTATTATATGGCATCTTATCCTTGGTTCTAAGGGTTTGAAAAATCTCAAATCTCTATCTAAGTACAGAGGATCTATTGTATCAGGGAATTAGCACGCTGATATTTGAGAGTAAACGTATTCGTCAGTTTGATTTTAGAGGGTTTTATGAAAGCTAAGCAAGTTACAATATTGGGTTTATTTGCGGTATTACTCGGTTTGATGCCTGTTGCCAAGGTAAACGCGGCTGACTTGTTGCCTCCACAACAAGCGATACAAGAGGCTTCTGCGAAATTACAGGAAAAACTGCAAGATAAGTCGTTTACCAAAGACTTCGCCAAGATTACGCAATTCGTCAACGAAGTTATTTATCCGCATACAGATTTCGACAGGATTTCAGAATTGGTCCTGGGTAAAATCTGGAAAACGGCGACTGTTGATGAACGGGAGCGGTTTAAGCATGAGTTCCAAACGCTGCTGGTAAGAACCTATTCCCGCGCTTTTGTCGAATTTACCGATTGGTCGGTTCGTTTCCTGCCGCTTGAAATGCAAGACGGTGAAACAAAAGTCATTGTAAAAACCGAAGTATTACAACCCGGAATACAGCCGATCGGCGTTAATTACCGGATGGTGCTGCGTGATGGTGAATGGAAAGCTTACGACATTATGATTGAAGGCGTGAGTCTGGTGACCAACTACCGCACTACCTTCAGCAATGAGGTTCAAACCAAAGGCTCATTAAACGCGGTTATTGAAGGATTGGTTAAACGTAATGCCGAAGCATTGTCGGATAAAACGGCTGCGAATTCTTAAAGCTACACCCGGTTTACCCCGCATACCCACAGAACAAAAGGGCGGCCGATAGGTCGCCCTTACTCAACCCAACAGCGGTTCCGTCCTGCTTTTTAATTCATGAACTTCCCGAAAGACTCCATTTATGCCAGCCCCATTGGCGAAGTCGGCGCTTTTAAATTTGACGAAACGGTAGCCGGCGTCTTCCCGGACATGATTAAACGGTCCGTTCCCGGTTACAGTGCGATTATTTCCGCGATAGGTCTTTTGGCCGGGCGTTTTGCCCGTGAACATAGCGTCTGCTACGATCTGGGCTGCTCTTTAGGCGCGGCAACCTTGTCGATGCGCCACCAGATTGAAGCTGAAAACTGCCGCATTATCGCCATTGATAACTCCGAAGCGATGGTGACGCGTTTTCAGCAGGCGCTGCAAAAGGATCAGGCACCGATCTCAGTCGATGTGCAGTGCAGAGACATTCGAGAAGTCGCTATTGAAAACGCCTCGGTGGTGGTCTTGAACTTCACGCTACAGTTTATTCCGCTTGAAGATCGGTTCTGTCTGTTGCAAAAAATCTATCAGGGACTGTTGCCCGGCGGCATTTTAATCCTGTCGGAAAAACTCAAATTCGATGACGACCGGCAACAGGAATTGCAAACCCAAATGCATCATGCCTTTAAAAAGGCGCAAGGTTACAGCGATCTGGAAGTCAGCCAAAAACGCACAGCTCTGGAAAATGTGCTGATTCCCGAGACCTTTGCCCAGCATCAAAACCGCTTGCGTCAAGTCGGATTCAGCAGCGCTGAAGTCTGGTTTCAATACTTCAACTTCGCCTCGATCATTGCGCTGAAATGATCGATTATCAACCCTTATATGATGCGCTGATCGGTGCCAAGGCCGAGGCTTGGGCAAAGCTGTTGCCGCAGCAGCTTGAGCAGGGCTTTGATCAGGCCAGGCATGGCAATTTGGCGGAGTGGCAGGCGCTGGTCGACAGCGTGCCGGTATTGCCTGCCGCACAACGCGTGCTGGATACTGATGCGGTGCAGATAGGCGGTTCGGACGACCTGTCCGCGACAGCAAAAAATCAGCTTGAAAGCCAGTTAAAAGCCCTGCATCCCTGGCGTAAAGGCCCGTACAACCTATTCGGCATCCATGTAGACACCGAATGGCGCTCAGACTGGAAGTGGAACCGACTGAAAGATCATATCGCGCCGCTGGAACACCGTCTGGTGTTGGATGTCGGCTGCGGCAACGGCTATCATTGCTGGCGCATGCTCGGCGCGGGTGCCAAAACAGTGGTCGGAATCGATCCGATGATGCTCAATGTCATGCAGTTTCAACTGGTCAGGAAATTGTATGGCGAAGCACCGGTTTACGTCCTGCCGATGGGCATCGAAGACATGCCTTACGGCCTCAAGGCATTCGACACGGTATTTTCGATGGGCGTGCTGTACCATCGCCGTTCGCCTATCGATCATCTGATGGAATTAAGAGACTGTCTGCAACCCGGCGGCGAACTGGTGTTGGAAACCCTGGTTATCGACGGCGGCTTAGGCCAAGTCTTATTGCCGGAAGACCGTTACGCCAGAATGCGCAACGTCTGGTTCCTGCCCAGCTGCGACACGCTGGTCAGCTGGCTAAAGCGCTGCGGGTTTAAAAATATCCGTGTGGTTGACGTTACTGTAACCAGCATTGAAGAACAGCGGACTACGGAATGGATGACTTTTCATTCATTGAAAGATTTTCTGGATGCGGAAAATCCGCAGCTGACTTGCGAAGGCTTGCCTGCTCCTAAACGGGCGATTGTTATTGCGAATGTGGCGTAGGACAGGATAAGCCTGTCCTCGCATTATGCTCGAACAGGCTTATTCTGGTTTACAGGAGCTGAAAAATTGGTACTGTACTTTGCCTTTTCTGGTGTGTTGTAGCAAAATCATTGTTCAAGATGTAACGTAATTCCCTGAAAAGACTAAATATGGAACGTATTCAATCTATTAATCCAGAACGTATTGCATGGTGTTGCGCCGATCATGGCATAACGCCGAGTGCTCTTGCGGCTGAGCTTAACATTGCTACGATAAGCATCGAACGAGTAATGGCAGGCGAAGATGGGTTAACATTCAATCAGTTGCGTAAGATCGCTGAGTATTTTGGTCGGGGTGTACTGTTCTTTTTGGAGTCAGGGAAGGTTGATGAGGAACAGGTTCATACTGCACAGTTCCGCACCCTTGCCAACCAAAAACCGGAGTTGTCTGCCAAACTCAAGATTCTGATCGAAAGAGTAGAAAAGCAGAGGGAAGTGTATCTGAGCCTGTGCGAAGATTTGAGTAATACAGACAAAATAGGGTTTAGCTCGCCGGATTTACATGGGGAAAATCCACGTGAGGCGGCGCGTATTGCTCGCCAGTGGCTTGGTTTGAGTGACCGGAACAGCTTCGACACCTACCGTGAATCTGTGGAGGCACAGGGTATACTGGTGTTTCGTAGTAACGGCTACAACGGGAAGTGGCAGATTGCGAAGGAGAACCCGATTCTTGGTTTTTCCCTTTACTATCCGACTTGCCCGGTTATTGTTATCAAGAAGCAGTATTGGGAGTCCCAGCAGTCGTTCACACTCATGCACGAGCTGGGTCATTTGCTGCTACACAAAATGAGTTCAATTGATGATGAGCATGACTTGCAATCCCATAAAGGTAAGGAATTAGCGGCGAATGCTTTTGCGGGGCATTTATTGGTGCCGGATGCTTTTCTGGCGAGTATTCGTGATGAGGAACGGCCTGATGAGGTATCGCAATATGACGAATGGCTTGAGCGACCACGCAAGGCATGGGGGGTGAGTGGCGAGGTGATTTTGCGCAGGCTTTTGGATGCTGGTCGGCTGCCGCAAGACCGATATACAGCTTACCGGCAATGGCGGGCGCAGTCGGTAGTTATGCTAAAAGATGGCGGGAATCGAATGTATCGACATCGAGAGCCCAAAAATGTTTTCGGCGATACCTTTGTGCGAACGGTTCTGGATGCGTTGGATGCTCGATATATCACACTCGCCAAGGCGAGCAGTTATCTCGACAACCTGAAAATCATACACTTACATCAGTTGGAGCGCCACATTGCAGGTCTTTGATGCGTCATCCATGATTTACGCATGGGATAACTACCCAGCGCTTCAGTTTCCAGGTTTGTGGGAGTGGATGGCGACTCAGGCTGAGGAAAGGCAGCTGGTGATGCCGAGTGTGGCGTTTGAGGAAGTGGCAAATAAAACGCCGGATTGCGGGGAATGGCTCAATGATAATGGTCTGTGGTTGATCGAAATTAGCAATGTGGTTATACAAGACGCTATGCGCATCAAGCTATTGCTTAGTATTGTCGGTGACAAATACGGAACTGGTGTTGGGGAAAATGATTTGCTTATCATCGCTACGGCACGGGAGCAGGGAGCCGAATTAGTTTCAGACGAGAGAAGACAACCCGATCTTCCCAAAGAGCGCCATAACTATAAGATTCCTGCTGTGTGTGCTATGTCGGAGGTTTCTGTTCCTTGTATCAACTTCATTGATTTCATTAAACGTTCTGCTGTAGTTTTTCGTTAAATCTCCAAAACCCCCGGTAAAAAAAACTCGCTGACCAGCATTTGCCGATGCGCTATTGCGTAAACGGTTCTTCTGCCCCAGATCGCCTGGTCGATACTGACTTCATTACAAATCGACCGGCTCCATTTCTGCGGTTCGATCAAGGTGACATCCATCTCGATGCGCTCCAGTTTGGGATAGGAAAAAATCACTTCCCCCAGCGGACGACTGCCCAGATGAGACAAGTTGCTTTTAGCGATTTTGACGGTGTTTGCCGGGATGATAGTCCTGGCTAGAATCAACGGTTTGCCGTCGGCGTGCAGCAAGACTTCACGGATCAGGCTGTACCTGTTTTCGTGTAATTTGAGCAGCCTGCGCTCGCTTAAGAACGGCGTATTCCATTGTTGCAACAGGACTTTAACGCCAACCGCATTGCCGTAATAATCGCGCATGCGCTGGGTCAGCGAGCCCGGTTCATAGGTCCATGACTGGACGTTTTCAGGCAGGGTGTGGCGGGTGCCGGAGCGGTTTTCAAACCACAAGGGTTCCCGGTTAAATAAAAAGCTTTTGTTGGACAACGGGTTAAACCTCGGAATATTCGGTGGATGCGCCCAGCCAGCGGTCGCACAAGGGTTGTATGGCCTGGGGCGCTTGGGTGAAAAAATCGTCGCCGATTTGTTGGACGGTATCCAGCAACTCGGAATCCCTGGCCAAATCGGCAATTTTAAAATGCATTTGCCCGGTTTGCCGGGTGCCCATGACTTCGCCGGGGCCGCGCAATTCAAGGTCTTTTTCGGCGACCACAAAGCCGTCGTTGCTGTCCCGTAGAACCCCCAGACGATGGCGGGCGGTATCGGACAGCGGCGCTTGATACATCAGCAGGCAATAACTGTCGTCGTTGCCTCGGCCGACCCGGCCGCGCAACTGGTGCAGCTGGGACAGGCCTAAGCGTTCCGGGTTTTCGATGATCATTAGCCCGGCATTGGGCACATCGACGCCGACTTCAATGACGGTCGTGGCGACCAGTAAATCGATCCGGTGGTTTTTAAAATCCTGCATGACGGCGTCTTTTTCGGCGGATTTCATGCGCCCGTGAATCAGCGCCACGCGCACATCCGGCAAGGCCTCTGTCAGCGTTTCTGCGGTTTTTTCCGCCGCCTCGCACTGCAAAACTTCCGATTCTTCAATCAGCGTACAGACCCAATAGACCTGCCGTTTTTTGCCGACCCAGCTGTTGATCCGGTCGATCACATCGGCGCGGCGTTCGGACGGGATCACGCTGGTCACGATCGGTTTTCTGCCCGGCGGTAGTTCGTCGATAATCGATATATCCAGGTCGGAATATTGCAGCATCGCCAGGGTGCGGGGAATCGGCGTGGCGGTCATCACTAACTGGTGCGGCCTGATATTGCCTTGCTGGCCTTTCTCCCTGAGCGCCAGCCGCTGATGGACGCCGAAACGGTGTTGTTCATCGATAATAATCAGGCCCAGGCGATGAAAGTTCACGCTGTCCTGGAACAAGGCGTGAGTGCCGATGATAATGTTGGCCGTGCCGTCCTCCAGTGCCTGTAATACGGTTTTTCTGGCGTTGCCTTTGAGCTGTCCGGTCAAGTACAGTACCTGGGTTTGAAAGCCGTCAAACCAGGCGCTGAAGTTGCGGAAGTGTTGTTCCGCCAGCAATTCGGTCGGGGCCATCACCGCAACCTGATAGCCCGCCGTCAACGCCAGCAGCGCCGCGTAGGCGGAGACTACGGTTTTGCCGGAGCCGACATCGCCCTGCACCAGGCGCATCATCGGGTGTTGCCGGTTGCAATCGGCTTCGATTTCGGCAATGACCCGTTGCTGCGCGCCGGTCAGTTTAAACGGCAGGGAGCGGATGAAATGCTCGGTGGCGATTTTGCCGGTAGTCCCTACAGAGAAAGAGGGCGCTTGCCAGGCTTTGGTTTTATTCCGGGTTGCTCTTAAGACTAAATAATGCGCCAGCAGTTCTTCAAAGGCCAGTCGTTTCAGCGCGGGTACGCTGCCGTTTTGCAAGGCTTCAACCGACACCGATTCGTCCGGCGCATGAAGCGTCTGGATCGCGTCTGCGAGGCTAGGGTAACGGTATCGCTTTAGGATGGACTCGGGTATCCAGTCGGTCAGCAGTTCAGGTTCCCGGTTGCACAGGTCTAAAGCCTGCTTGACTGCTTTGCGGATGACATTCTGGCTGAGGCCTTCGGTCAGCGGATAAACCGGGGTCAGGCGCGTTTGGGTGATGCAGTCGTCGGGGTTGGCGATAACCTTGTATTCGGGATGAACCATTTCCAGCCCGGCAAAACCGTAGCGCACTTCGGCAAAGCAGCTGATTGCCGTGCCGGGTTTTAGCGCGTTGTGCTGGCTGGCGGTAAAGTGGAAGAACTTCAGGCTGATAAAGCCGGTACCGTCGCCGATACGGCAGACCAGGCTTTTTCTGCCTCTGGGCAAAACATCGATAAATTCGACTTTGCCGCTGATCAGCGCAGTCATGCCCGGCTTTAATGAGCCGATAGCATAAACACGGGTTCGGTCTTCATAGCGCAGCGGCAGGTGAAAAAGCAGATCCTGAATGACGCAAAGGCCGAGTTTTTGCAGGCGGTTTACGGTTTGAGCGCCTATCCCGGTCAATATGCCGACCGGTTGATTCAGGGGGTTCGGTTTTTTCATTAACCGGGAGCATTAAGAAGCCGGATATTCCTGCGGCTTTAACACCATAATCGCATCCATCTCCACGCCGGCGGCTTTAGGCAACGCGGCAACCTGGACAACCGCGCGTGCGGGGTAGGGTGCTTGGAAATAATGCCCCATGATTTCGTTGACTATCGGAAAGTGCGCCAAATCGGTCAAGAAAACATTCAGCTTGACGATGTCCGAGAAATCGCCGCCCGCAGCTTCCGCAACGGCTTGCAGGTTATCGAACACCTGGGTGATTTGCGCGCTTATATCGCCTTCAATAATGGTCATGGTTTCGGGCACCAACGGAATTTGTCCCGAAAGATAAACGGTGCGATCAACCCTGACGGCCTGCGAATAGGTGCCGATGGCTTGCGGCGCTTTATCAGTCTGGATGATTTGTCTGGTCATTTTTGATCCTTTAGGCTTTAACGCGGGTAATTTTTAACACGATCGATAATTCTTTCAAACGTCGCATGATTTTGGCCAGATGCACCCGGTCTTTGACGGTCAAGGTGATTAAATCGACGCAGATGCGGTCATCCTGGTCAACAACGTTGACGTTTTCAATATTGGAATTCAGTTCGGAAATCGTCGAAGCGACGGTCGCCAGCGAGCCGCGTTGATTGAGTATTTCTATGCGGATTTCAACCGGGAAATCGCCGACGGCGTCCTCGCTCCATTCAACATCCAGCCAGTTGGTTTGTTTTTTTCTGACCAGATTGCTGTTACGGCATTCGTGATGATGCACGACGATGCCTTTGCCGGGGTTGAAATAGCCGATGATCGAATCGCCCGGAATCGGCCTGCAACATTTGGCCAGGGTAATGACCATGTCTTCCGTGCCTTTTATGATCAGCGGCTTTTTTTGGGCCTGATCGTTGTCGTCCAGCTTGACGGTGGCGTTAATGTCGTCCTGGGCGATGCGTTTGGCGATCAAAAACGGCATTTTGTTGCCCAAGCCTATGTCTTCAAGCAATTCATCCAGCGATTGCTTGGACATGACTTGAAGCAAGGCTTGTATTTTGTTTTTGTCGATGTCTTCCAGGTGCAGGTGCATGGCTTGCAGTTCTTTTTCCAGCAGCCGGCGGCCCAGGTTAATCGCTTCCAGTTGTTTAAAGTTTTTCAGGTAATTGCGGATGCCGGAGCGGGCTTTGGCGGTGACCACGTAATTGAGCCAAAGCGGGTTGGGCCGGGCCCACGATGCGGTAATGACTTCGACGGTGAAGCCGTTTTCCAGTTTGGTCTGTAACGGCACCAGCTGCTTGTCGATTCTGGCCGAAACGCAGGCATTGCCCACATCGGTATGCACCGCGTAGGCAAAATCAATAATGGTCGCACCGCGGGGCATTTTAATAATGGCGCCCTGCGGGGTGAACACGAACACTTCCTGCGGGAACAGGTCCACTTTCAGGTTGTCGATAAATTCCAGCGAATCGCCGGCGGATTTCTGGATTTCCAGCAAGTCGCGGAGCCACTCGTTGGCGCGATCCCGAAATTTTTGGGCTTTGTCATCGTCGGATTTATACAGCCAGTGCGCGGCGATGCCCGATTCCGACATGCGGTGCATTTCGTGCGTTCGGATCTGAATCTCGATAGGCACGCCATAGGGTCCCATTAAGATCGAATGCAGGGATTGGTAGCCATTGGCTTTGGGCAAGGCGATATAATCCTTGAAGCGCCCCGGAATCGGCTTGTACAGGTTATGCATGACGCCAAGCACGCGGTAGCAGGTATCGACATCATCGCAAAAAATCCTGAACGCATAGACATCGAACACATCGGCCAGGGAAATTCTTTTGTTGAGCATTTTTTTATAAATGCTGTAAAGATTTTTTTCCCGTCCGGCAACTTCACAGTTTAAACCTACTTGTTCCAAACGGTTTTTTATCGTGCTTTCGATGATGTCGACAATTTTGCGGCGGTTGCCCCGCGCTTTTTTTACGGCATTGTTTAACACCGCATGGCGCATCGGGTACATCGCCTCAAAACTCAGCGCTTCGAGTTTTTGCCGGATATTGTTCATGCCCAGCCGATTGGCGATTGGGGCGTAAATATCCAGGGTTTCACGGGCAATACGGCGTTTTTTTGCCGCAGGCATGACGCCGAGCGTCTGCATGTTGTGCAGGCGGTCCGCCAGTTTGACGATGATAACGCGTAAATCTATGGCCATGGCCAGAAACATTTTGCGGACATTTTCCGCTTGCGTTTCGGCATGTGATTTACTGTCGATTTTGGTTAATTTGGTAACCCCATCGACCAGATCTGCGACTTCTGCGCCGAACTGTTCGGCCAGCTCTTTTTTACTGACCGGGGTGTCTTCAATAACGTCATGCAGGATGGCGGCCATGATGCCGTTGGCGTCCATGCGCATTTCGGCAAGACTGATCGCGACGGAGACCGGATGGCAGATATAGGCTTCGCCGCTTTTACGGAATTGACCGGCATGAGCGGCTTCGCCAACTTCATAAGCATGGACGCATTGGTCGATTTGGGTTTGATCCAGATAGCCGGACAAGGTCGTGCATAAACGCCGGATCAATTTGTCCTGGGGGCGTTCGAGCTCGATCGGGTCGGCTATTTCCAGCATAGGCTCTGCGATTTAGAACATCGGGTTTTGGCTAGGCTGATGCTCATGAGCTTCGCCGACACGGTGCAGAAGGTTGATGTTTTCGGGCGAGACATGGCCTGCCGCAATTTCGCGTAATGCGACCACCGTATCTTTATCCTTGCCGCGCGGCACAAATTCAGTCGCGCCGTGGCTCAGTTGGCGCGCCCTCGTGCTGGCTAATAAAACCAGTTTGAAACGGTTTTCAACGTGTTCCAAACAATCTTCGATAGTGACTCTGGCCATTTTTAATCCTGATGCGTTGTAGTTAAGGCAAAAGGCAAAAAGCGAAGGGTGAAAGGCTTTTTCGCCCTTCGCCCTTCGCCCTTCGCCTAACTTGTTATCGCGATTTTAACACAGAAACGGCTGGAAGTTCTTTGCCTTCAAGAAATTCAAGAAAAGCGCCGCCGCCGGTCGAGGTGTAAGACACGTCATCGTTAATGCCGTATTTGTCGATAGCCGCCAAAGTATCGCCGCCGCCTGCAATCGAAAAAGCAGGACTTTCGGCGATTGCCGCCGCAAGGGCCTTGGTGCCTTCGCCGAACTGGTCGAATTCAAATACGCCGACCGGACCGTTCCAGACGATGGTGCCTGCGGTTTTTAAAATTTCGGCATACTGTTTTGCGGTTTCAGGACCTATGTCCATAATCATGTCATCCGCTTCGACATCGGCGACATTTTTAACGGTGGCGACGGCGGTTTCCGAAAATTCCTTGGCGCAAACCACGTCGACAGGGACGGGAATATCGGAACCGTTGCTTTTGGCTGCCGCCATCAGTCGTTTGGCTTCATCAAGCAGATCGGGTTCATACAGCGATTTGCCGACCGGGAAACCGGCTGCCGCAATAAAGGTGTTGGCGATGCCGCCGCCGACGATCAACTGGTCGACTTTTTCCGATAAAGATTCTAATACGGTTAATTTGGTCGAGACTTTAGAACCGCCGACAATCGCAACCAGGGGTTTGGTCGGTGTTTCCAGAGCTTTGCCCAGTGCGTCCAGTTCGCTGGCCAATAACGGTCCCGCGCAGGCAATCGGTGCAAACTTGGCTACGCTGTGGGTCGAGGACTGAGCCCGGTGCGCGGTGCCGAAAGCATCCATCACGAAGATGTCGCAAAGAGCCGCCATTTTTTTGCCCAGATCATCGTTGTTTTTGCCTTCGCCGGCATTAAAACGCACGTTTTCGCACAGCACGACTTCGCCCGGCTGGATGGTGATGCCGTCGATCCAGTCTTTTTCCAGTCTGACCGGCTTGCCGAGCAATTTGGATAAGCGTTCGGCGACCGGTTTCAACGAAGACTCTTCGTCGTACTGGCCTTCGACAGGGCGGCCCAGATGCGACATCAGCATGACAGCCGCGCCAGCAGCCAGGGCTTTTTCAATGGTCGGTACGCTGGCCTGGATACGAATGTCGCTGGTCACTTTGCCGTTTTTTACCGGTACGTTCAGATCCTGACGGATTAACACCCGTTTGCCTGACAAGTCCAGATCTACCATTCTCTTAATTGACATATTACGCTCTCATTGTTGTGGGTTGTGTAGGTATTAGCTTTCTCAATGGAACTCGGCAATTGCTCCTGCATTGCTCTACCTCCTGCATCCATGCAGTCGACGGATGACACAGATTAGACGGATTTAAACGGGTTTTTTATCCGTAATTATCAGTTACATCCATGCTCCATTTGTTTTTTAGGGTTAACTTAAGGAACATGCATAAATTAATTTAAGCAATCACCATGAAGCGCATAAAGACTTAAATCCTTCATGGTTTAAAAATAAAATTTGCTCAAGTTATTTCATGCACGATCCCTACTTCCATTTGATCGAGCAGCCGATGCTGTTGACTTGCTCTTTGGGGCCGTGGCCGGTTTCGGCAACCAGCTTCATCGCCTCGAACAATTCCCGCTTGGTGCCTTCCGGTGCTGTTTCCTTGCGGCTGGCATCCAGCCGTCCGCGGTATTGCAGTTCATAGTCGGCATTATAGCCAAAAAAGTCCGGCGTACAGATAGCCCCGTAAGCCTTGGCGACCTGCTGCGTTTCATCAAGCAAGTAAGGAAAACAAAAACCTAGCTGTTCGGACAGTTTTTTCATGTTGTCGAAAGAATCGGCAGGGTATTCGACCGTATCATTGGGCATGATTGCGACCGTTTCAACCCCCAGCGCTTTAAGTTCCCGCGCATCCCGGACTATCCGGTCTTGCACGGCTTTGACATACGGGCAATGGTTACAGATGAACATCACCAACAGACCCTTTTCGCCCATGCACTGTTGCAGTGTCCAGGTTCGACCATCAACGCCGGTCAATTCAAAATCGATGGCTTTTTTGCCGAAATCACAGATCGGCGTTTCCAGTGCTACCATTTTTGTACCTTTCTATTTGTATGGAAAGCGTTGTAATTATTCACCACGAAGACACGAAGTTCACGAAGGACAATAAATAGGATAAAGATGGCTTTTGACACCTTACGCCTCTGCAATGTTTACGCAAAGTGGTTGAACTTAACCTTAACCAACGCCTTACGTTTCGGACGGGGCAGCATGCCCCGTCCAGCTTGCAATCTATTCACAATGAAGAAAACATAAACTGTCAGAAAACTTCGTGTCCTTCGTGTCTTCGTGGTGAATAATCAATTAGCGAAACACCACCGCCGCACTGATGACCGCCGCGCTGACCAGCATAGCCCAGACCGTTCGGCGGTGATTCTTGTCCATTTGCCGGCGCAGCAGCATTAATTCCTTGTTTTGCAGTTCTGTATGCCGCTTTGCGTGAGCGGCATTGTCCAGCGCCTTGTAAATCAACGAAGGAATTTCGGGGAACTGTTCGGCAAAGTCGGGAAACTGTTTGATCAGCCTGTCGATTTTGGCTTTAGGCCCGACGCGCTGATGAAACCATTTCTCAAGGAAAGGCTTCGCGGTCTGCCATAAGTCCAGCTCGGGATAAAGCTGCCGTCCCAAGCCCTCGATATTGAGCAGGGTTTTTTGCAACAGCACCAGCTGCGGTTGGACGTGCATATCAAAACGGCGCGCCGTCTGGAATAAGCGCAGCAGCAGTTGGCCGAAGGAAATGTCTTTCAGCGGCTTTTCAAAGATCGGTTCGCAAACAGTGCGTATCGCGGATTCAAACTCTTCTATCCGGGTCGATTCGGAAACCCAGCCGGATTCGACGTGCATTTCGGCCACTTTGCGGTAGTCGCGATTGAAAAATGCCAGGAAGTTTTCCGCGAGGTAGCGTTGGTCGGACAACGACAAAGTGCCGACGATGCCGAAATCGACGGCGATATATTTGGCCGGCAGATCGACGAAAATATTGCCGGGATGCATGTCGGCATGAAAAAAATTGTCTCTGAACACTTGGGTAAAGAAGATTTCCACGCCGCGCTCGGCGAGCAATTTAAAATCGGCGCCGCCCGCTCTGAGCTGCTCGATTTCGCCGACCGGTATGCCGTGGATGCGCTCCATGACCATGACTTTCTGGCGCGTTAGCGGCCAGTGGATTTCCGGTATGTAGATGATGTCGGAATTCTCGAAGTTGCGGCGCAATTTGGAGGCATTGGCCGCTTCCCGGACCAGATCGAGTTCGTCCAGCGTGGTGCGTTCAAATTCGGCAACGACATCGACAGGGCGCAACCGTCTGGCGTCGGCCCAGAAGCGCTCGGCAAAACGGGCCAACTCGTAGAGCAGCCCTATGTCCGAGCGAATGCGTTTTTCGATGTCGGGACGCAGCACTTTAACGACGACGCTTTCGCCGCTGTGCAGGACGGCGGTATGCACCTGCGCTACGGATGCGGAGGCCAGCGGTTCGGCATCGAACTCGGCAAACGCCTCGCTGATCAGCATGCCGAGTTCTTTTTCGATAATGCTGCGGGCAATGTCATTGCCAAAGGGAGGGACGCGGTCTTGCAGTTTGACCAGTTCGTCGGCGATGTCCTCGGGCAGCAGGTCTTTCCGGGTGGACAAGGCTTGGCCGAACTTGACATAGATTGGCCCCAAATCTTCCAGCGCGCGTCGGATTCTGGTGCCGCGAGAGTCTGACGAGCTTCTAAGCCAGTAGTTGGGGGAGAAAACCGCCAGATAACGGACAGGCCGGAATAAATGGGTTTTTAAAACGATTTCGTCCAGGCCGTGAAAGACCAGAACCCAGTTGATATGGACTAGGCGCAATAATAATTTAGGGCGGATCACGAGTTACCTTTGTTTGTAGGGCGGGCAGTGTTTTAAGTCCTAAATTCACCACGAAGGCACGAAGAAAAATAAGGTAAAACTTCGTGTCCTTCGTGCCTTCGTGGTGAATAATTAAGATTTATTTTGCAACGTACTTTTCAGACGATCAATCCTGCTTTGCAATCGGTCAAAATCGGTGCGCAATTCATCAACCTGGGCATAGAAAATATCCGCTTCGGGCACGGCCGGTAAGTCGCGGGTTTCTTCCTGCAAAAATTCTTTGGCATTCAGCCTGAAGGTTTCAAGCGAATCTTTGCTCCAGTTTTGCCCGGCACGGAAAAAATTGGCCACCTTATGCGCGATGATGTCGCCGGTGAATTGCGACAGTTTTTCTTCCAGATCGATGTCCAGTTTTGCGAACAGTTCCTGGAACTTGCGGCCGGTTTGCATATCGCCTTCAATTTTTACCTCGCCTGAGAAAACGGAACGCATCGGTGTCGAGCTGAGTCCCATTAAGCCCAATGCCCAAATCGAACCGGTCAGTCGAGTGTCGGGCTGGTCCGGGAACTGATCCAGACACTGGATCGAGTCAGTCGTAGGGCACAGGTAAACGGTTTCATCAAACGGCTGAACATTAACAGCAATGACCTTGCCGGCCAGCGGCGTCAAAAAATAGCCGCTGTCCTGATCCAGAGCGAGATAATGATTCAGCGTGGCTTCCAGTGCGCCAATCAGCAATGGCTTGATAGTCATGCTAGATTTTATAACCTCTATGAACGGCGACGATGCCCTGCGTCATGTTGAAGTATTCGCAGCGTTCCAGACCTGCGTTCTCCATCATTTTCTTCAGTTCATCCTGTTTGGGATGCATGCGGATCGATTCGGCAAGGTAACGGTAACTGTCCTCATCTTTGGCAACGATCTTGCCGATTTTCGGCAGCAGTTTGAATGAGTAAAAATCGTAAACTGTCTCGGTGATTTTATCGACAGGATGCGAAAATTCCAGCACGATGACGCGACCGCCGGGCTTTAGGACGCGGTACATGGAGCGCAATGCCGCATCCTTGTCGGTGACGTTACGCAGGCCGAAGGCGATACAGACGCAGTCGAAAGTATTGTCTTCAAAGGGCAGGCATTCAGCATTGACTTGTGCATAGCGGATATTGCCGACCAAGCCTCTGTCGATCAGCCGGTCGCGTCCGGTGCGCAGCATTTCCGAATTAATATCGGCCAGAACTATCTGGCCTTCTTTGCCGACGCGTTTTTCGAACAGCGTGGTCAAGTCGCCGGTGCCGCCGGCCAGATCAAGCACCTGGTCGCCTTTGCGCACATTGCTCAACTGCACCGCAACGCGTTTCCAGATGCGATGGATGCCCATTGACATCAGGTCGTTCATGATGTCGTATTGTCCGGCAACGGAATCGAATACGCCGCGCACCAGCTTGACCTTGTCTTCTGTGGCGACTTGTTTAAATCCGAAATGGGTGGTGTTGGTCATGGTTATACCTGATTTGTTTATATCGTAATTATATTGTTCCCATGCTCCGGCGTGGGAACGCACTCTGCAAGCCTGCCCTGAGCCTTTCCGAAGGGCTCCGGCGTTGTGATGACCGAGCAAGTCTTATTTTTAAACCATGAAGAACATGTAGAGAATGAAGGATTTAAGTCTCCATGTCTTTCATGCTCTTCGTGGTAATTGCTTAAATTAATTTATGCATATGTCTTAGTTTTGCCGCGGTTCTTTGCGTTTATAGCCGGCGGATTCAAGATTATGAAGATAATCAGCCCATAAAGTTTGATATTCGGCGCCCAATTTATACAGCAAATCCCAGGTATAAATGCCGCTGTTGTGGCCGTCGCTAAAGACCGGGGCTATCGCATAGTTACCTACCGGCTTGATTTCCTTAATGGTGACATCTTCCTTGCCGACCTGCAGAACTTCCTGTCCGGGCGCGTGACCGACCGCTTCCGCCGAAGGCGTGTAGACGCGCAGATATTCGGACGGCAATTTAAACACGCTGCCGTCGTCAAAGCTGATCTCCAAAATGTTGGAAACCTGATGCAGCTTGATTTCGGTCGGGTGGGTGTTGCTGGGTTTTGCAGTTAGGCGCATAAACAATATAAGGCGAAAGGTGAAAGGCTAAGGGCGCAAGGTGGTGGTGCAAGTTTTTGCCTTTAACCTTGCACCTTTTGCCTACAAGATATAACGACTCAAATCCTCATCTTCAACAAACTCGGCCAAATGATCATCAACATAACCGGCATCGATAAGGATGTTTTTGCCAAAAAGATCCGGGGCGTTATAGGAAATGTCTTCCAGTAACCGCTCCAGAACGGTGTGCAATCTTCTGGCGCCAATATTTTCGGTGGATTCATTCACTTGCCAGCCGAATTCGGCAATGCGTTTGATGCCGTCGGCGGAAAACGATAACGATACGCCTTCGGTATCCAATAACGCTATATATTGTTCTGTCAGCGATGCATCAGGCTCGGTCAGGATGCGTACAAAATCATCGGCTGACAGCGCATCCAGCTCAACGCGGATAGGGAAGCGGCCTTGCAGTTCGGGGATTAAATCCGACGGTTTGGTCAAGTGGAACGCACCCGAGGCGATAAACAAGATGTGGTCGGTTTTGATCGAGCCGTATTTGGTGCTGACCGTGGTTCCTTCAACCAAAGGCAGTAAGTCTCTTTGTACGCCTTCGCGGGAAACTTCGCCGCCGCCCACATCGGAACGTTTGCAGATTTTGTCGATTTCGTCCAGAAACACGATGCCGTTTTGCTCAACGGATTCCACCGCGCGCAAGCGGATGTCATCTTCATTAACCAGTTTTGACGCTTCCTCGTCCTGCAACACTTTCAGGGCTTTGTTGATCTTCATTTTGCGGGAGCGGGTTTTGCCCGAACCCAGGTTCTGGAACATGCCCTGCAATTGGCTGGTCATTTCTTCCATGCCGGGAGGCGCCATGATTTCAACGCCTACCGGTGCAAGATGCACATCGATTTCAATTTCCTTGTCGTCCAGGTCGCCTTCGCGTAATTTTTTGCGCATTTTTTGACGGGTCGATTCTTCGGTGTCGGACAGCATGCCG
Source organism: Methylobacter sp. Wu8 (assembly GCF_036440755.1). Classification (NCBI taxonomy): domain Bacteria; kingdom Pseudomonadati; phylum Pseudomonadota; class Gammaproteobacteria; order Methylococcales; family Methylococcaceae; genus Methylobacter; species Methylobacter sp. Wu8. Next base: position 59,012 of record NZ_JAZGVT010000055.1, read on the forward strand.
CCATTCGCTCTGGGCAGCAAAATGTCCAGGATTCTGTCTTCGGCGGCATCGAAAGCCTTGTTTTCGACCTTGTCCATTTCCGCCGTGCGGGTCATCTTGACGGCGGTATCGACCAAATCGCGGATTATGGAATCGACATCACGGCCGACGTAGCCGACTTCGGTAAATTTGGTAGCTTCAATTTTAATGAACGGGGCATTGGCCAGACGCGCCAGGCGGCGGGCGATTTCGGTCTTGCCGACGCCGGTGGGGCCGATCATTAAAATATTTTTAGGGGTGATTTCTTCACGCAGGGCAGGATCGACCTGCTGGCGGCGCCAGCGGTTGCGCAACGCGATCGCGACTGCACGCTTGGCATTGGCCTGGCCGACAATATGCTTGTCCAGCTCGCTTACAATTTCTTTGGGTGTCATTTGAGTCATTTATTTACTCGTTAGGTTCGGCGTCGAGTTCTTCAATACGCAAATTGTGGTTGGTATAAATACAAATATCTGCGGCTATATTTAAGGACCGTTCGACAATTTCGCGGGCGCTAAGATCGGTGTTTTCAAGCAATGCGCGTGCGGCAGCCTGGGCAAAAGCGCCGCCGGAACCGATCGCCATCAAATCATGTTCAGGCTCGATCACGTCGCCGGTGCCGGAAATAATCAGCGAAGTTTTGGCGTCGGCAATGGTCAGCAAGGCTTCCAGTTTGCGCAAGGCGCGGTCGGTACGCCAGTCCTTAGCCATTTCGACGGCGGCGCGGGTTAAATTGCCGCGGTGTTTTTCCAGCTTGCCTTCAAAATGCTCGAATAAAGTGAACGCGTCCGCAGTTGCACCGGCAAAACCGGCGATGACTTTGTCGTGATATAAACGGCGCACCTTGCGGGCATTGCCTTTCATCACCGTGTTGCCCAAGGTGACTTGACCGTCACCGCCGATCACGACTTTGTCGCCCCGGCGAACAGAAAGTATCGTTGTTCCTCTAAAGCTCACGTTAACATCCTAAAAGTTGCCAAATACATAATGGTTAATTTTACATGGTCTGAATTTAAATGTGCGAAAAAATGAGGGCGTAGCTCTATTAGCGATCGGGATACGGTTTAACGGAGGTTCAGAAAAATATGCTACGCTGAGCAAAACAGTCGGAAAAAGGCCGCTCTAATGGACGCACTGGATCACATATCAACAACTCTGGCATTATCGATGGGGCTGGCGTGGGCCAGCGGTATTAACCTGTACGCGACGCTGTTTACGCTGGGCTATCTTGCCAATACCGGCAATATTGATTTGCCGCCCGATTTACAGATAGTCGCCAACCCGATGGTCATGGGAGCGGCGGGACTCATGTATTTCATCGAATTTTTTGCCGATAAAACGCCGGGCGTAGACACCGGTTGGGATGCGATACACACGTTTATCCGCATTCCGGCCGGGGCCATGCTCGCGGCCGGGGCGATCGGCGAGTTGAATCCCGCCGTTGAATTGGCCGCGGCCATCGTGGGCGGCGGCCTGGCGGCAGGCTCACATGCAACCAAATCCGGGAGCAGGGTGTTGATTAACACATCGCCGGAACCCTTTAGCAACTGGATTGCCTCGATCGGCGAGGATGTCGTCGTGATAACCGGCGTCTGGGCGTGCATCAATCATCCGATATTATTTTTAATAGCGTTGGCCGGTTTTATCCTGCTGATGATCTGGCTGTTGCCGCGTATTTGGAGCGGCGTGAAAAAAGTCTTTGGTTTTATTATCAGCTTGTTCGGCAAGGAAAACATCCCGAACGGCCAAAATCCGTCTCAGTGAAAAACATTATTTATTGACTGCCGCCGCATAATCGAGTCTAATGGCGCTCTTTTGTAGTTCCGCCCAGGTAGCTCAGTCGGTAGAGCAGAGGACTGAAAATCCTCGTGTCGACGGTTCGATTCCGCCCCTGGGCACCACTGCAAAAACTAAGAAACCTTAAAATGCCCAGGTAGCTCAGTCGGTAGAGCAGAGGACTGAAAATCCTCGTGTCGACGGTTCGATTCCGCCCCTGGGCACCATGAATTCCCTTAAAAAGACCGACCAATGAGTCGGTTTTTTTATGCCTTAAATTTCTGTCCCGGTTATTCACTGTTCACGAAGCCGATTTCTGCCGCCGTAATCTCGATAGTTTAGATAATCGCAGTTATGTTTGGGTGGCCTATAGTTGCACGCTCCTCTCAAATTGCATTGACATTGTAGAAGCAAAAATGTGAACTTCTGATTTCTATCCTAAGCCGTCTTTCATCATTGCTATAATGCGGCTCTTGCCGCGTAGGGGCCGCCGACTTATTGTTAAGCGCTTACCGTCTCGGATGTCTATCATGGGTTATTTGTAACATTTTATGAAAAAGTCAGTATTTGTGATTGTTTTATGCTGTGTATTCAATGCATTAACATTATCGTCTTGTTCCTCGGCTACACAAATTCGTCATCAAGATAATTTTGTAGACGTTGCACAAAATATTCCTGGTCTTGAGCTTGATATTCGCTATTTTGGCGAACATAATTTTCTTGGCGCCAGAGCGGATGGTTATCTGGCCCCAAAATGCCTATTAACAAAAGAAGCTGCATCCGCGCTTTTAAATGTGCAGCATGAGCTAAATAAGCATGCGCTAACACTCAAAATATATGACTGCTATCGTCCCCAACAAGCGGTGGATCACTTTGTAAGATGGGCTAAGGACGTTGATGACGTTAAAACGAAGAAGGAGTTTTATCCCGCATTAGACAAAACCAATTTATTCAAAGACGGCTATATTTCAGAAAAATCAGGTCATAGTCGCGGCAGCACTATAGACCTTACTATTGTTCCTTTGCCCGTTCCAAAACAAGAGGAATATTTCCCGGAACAAGACTTACGCGAATGCTATCTGGACATTAATAAACGCTTTAAAGACAATAGCATTGACATGGGAACAGGTTTTGACTGCTTTCATACGCAATCGCACACTGAAAATAAAGAGATTGGATATCAGCAAAGAGTCAACAGAATGCTGCTAAAGACTCTGATGGAAAAACACGGTTTCAAAAATTATGCTAAAGAATGGTGGCATTTTACACTTGATAATGAGCCGTATCCTGACACTTATTTTGACTTTCCAATTGAGTGATTAGCATCGATTAATAAGTATCGCGGATATTGCCGAATAACATGCAGCCGTTAAGATAATAAGAAAACTAATATCATTAGATACCGGAAGATATGCAGTTAAGGCTCTCTTAAATGTTAAAAAATGACAAATAAAGCTATGGAACCGCAATAAAAATGAATATGAAAACTCGCGATATTATAAAAAAACTATCAAACCCCCGCGTTAGAAGGCGATTAAAAATCGGTCTCTCCGTTTACGGGGTTTTGATTATGATTGGTGTGCTATTTAAGGTTGTTTATGATATTGGTTATTTTAACGCGCAGTCGCTTAAAAATGATAAAAACGCTGAGCTACCGACTACCTATCCAGTGCTGACAATGGAATCCGCTCAGCGTATTGTGTCCGGTGCGCTAAAAGAAGATCCTGCTAACCCCAAAACAATTGTGGATCAGATTATTGATAACAATCATAAACTTTCAACCATTATCATAGAAAACAATAAGCTAAAAAAAATTGCTTGGATTATAGAGATGCGTTTGTTTTTTACCGGCGATCTATTCAATAACGAAGGTTATAATTTAACCGAAGGTATTGAACATCAACACAATATCAGTCGTGGTGATCATTGATTGCTCGTAACAGGGCTGGCGGGGGGGATTTGAACACTCACCACCGGGTCGAAGTGACGTTTCCGAATACTGGGCGAAGCATCCCGGGCCGGCGCTGGTCGCTTTGATCTGAAGGGGGCGCAACGGATGCCCTTCACCTGTAAATGATATTTGGATTTCACCAAGCTAATCGGAGCGGAATAATTTTCCCGTACCGATGCATGAATTTCAAGCCGGTCATCAGCAAATTCCTGGCAAAGCCTCTCAATGAAATATTAATGACACATTGGTCTCATAGCATATGCAAACCCATTTTGGCGCCATCTAGGAGATATGGATGAATTTCCCCTCGCTTTTGCTGTTTGATCTCGGCGGTGTATTAATTGAAAGTTCTGCATTCGAGAGTTTGAGCCGCTTACTGCCCGAACCTCTTGATCGTACAGCTATTAAAGATCAATGGCTGTTTTCGCCCTCAGTCCGGCGATTTGAGCGCGGGGAAATATCATCTTGTGAGTTTGCCGAAAGTTTCATTGCTGAATGGGGGCTTCGGATGACGCCTCAAGTCTTCGTTAAGGAATTTGCATCCTGGCCTAGAGAATTCTTTCCCGGTGCGCGCGAAACGATCCATCATTTGCGAAAAAATTACCAGGTAGGATGCCTGAGTAATTCGAATCCATTGCACTGGGAACGGTTCCGAGGGTTAGAGGATGATTTCGATATTGCCCTATTTTCGCACTTGCTCGGAGCCATCAAACCGGATCTCGAAATATTTACGTTAGCACTGGGCAAGTGTGATGTTGATCCGGCCGAAGTCTATTTCTTCGATGATTGTTCGGCCAATGTCGATACCGCGCAAAGCCTTGGTATAACCGCGTTTCACGTTGATGGTTTTCAATCGCTCCAGCATGTCTTACTCAGCCAAGGCTTGCTTTCCAATGCAGTCGAACGATGATTCAACAAGTGCCAACACTCTTTCTTTCCTCATTAAGGGTGTTTTTGATCAAGGCCGCTCATATTGGCAATATCGGCTTTCGGCCAATATCTGCCGTAGAAGAATCTTTGGTCACTGACTGCAAATTGGCTCATTGCAGCCAAAACCTGACATCACTTATTTATAAATCCAAAGGACTTTTAGCTTCTTTAATCGTCACACTGGGTACTGTATGAGTGTAGATCATCGTTGTTTTCAAATCGCTGTGGCCAAGCAATTCCTGAATGGTGCGAATATCGACGTTGGCCTGTAAAAGATGACTGGCGAAGCTGTGGCGAAACGTATGCGCCGATGCGCGTTTGGCGATGCGGCTTTTGCGCACAGCTAATTTAATCGCGCGTTGCATGTGAGTTTCGTGCAAATGCCAACGCCGATAATCTTCACTGCCCGGCATCAAAGTGAGCGATTTGGCGGGGAACAACCATTGCCAAGCGAATTCTTTTGCCGCGTTTTTATACTTGATGTCCAGCGCACTAGGCAAGAATACCCCCGCAGTGTTCGCCGCCAAATCCTGCTCATGTAGGATCGCCACTTGCCCTACTTGTGCGGCAAGTTCGGCAGTCAAAGTTGACGGCATCGGCAAGGTGCGGTCTTTCAGGCCTTTGCCGTCATGCACCGTCAATACTTGCATATCGAAATTCAAATCCTGTACCCGTAATTTTAGACATTCGAACAAGCGCAAGCCGCAGCCGTACAACAGTTTGGCGATCAAATCATAAGGCGGTTCCAGCAACCCGATAACCCGATCCACTTCAGGGCGCGACAATACTACCGGAATGTATGGCCGCCGTTTGGCCCGCACCACGCCTTCAACCTTACCGAACTCCTTTTGTAACACATTCTTGAATAAAAACAGTAGCGCATTGAACGCTTGGTTCTGGCTAGACGCGGCGACCTGTTTGTTCACGGCGAGATGACTCAAAAAGCCTTTGACATCGTCCATACCCAACAAGCCGGCATCCTTGCTTTTGGTAAAGGTTTGAAACTGTTGCAGCCAATAACGGTAAGCTTGCCAAGTCTTGTTCGAATAATGGCGTACCTTGATGGCGTTTTTCAATTGCTCATAAATGGCTTCCCAGTTGGAACCCGTCAATTTCCGCGGTTCAGTCGCAACGGCAGACAACGGAATTGCGTGTTTTGCTGTCGGCAAATCGGCCTGTTTGGAAGGCGCCTGATTTGGCGTGCCTGACGCCACCAATGGCGAAGGATTTTTAGCGGATGAATTGCCGGAGGTAGATTGCGTGGATTTAATGACGCCAATGGTTCGGTAATAAATGGCAATAGACCTGCGAGCCTGTTGTCTTTGCGCATCGGATTGTCCTTTGCTTTTTAATTTTTCATCAAACCCCGCAAAGCTAGCGGTAAGTTTCGGGTCCAAAGTGTACTTAGTGTACTTAGCGCAAAAATCCAGATAAAACCTAAGCCACTTATGAAAATCGCGGCGTTGCTGATCCGGAACATTGCGCTGACCAAGCTGTGCTTCGAACGCCTGACGGAGGGATGCGGTAACGGTCAACATGACAACCTCCAATTTCACCAATTGGCGCAGTTTGGATGATATACGGAAGGAAAAAATCCTTGCAGTTCACAAATTTATTGTTGCAACCTAGGTTTGGCGGTAGATATACTGTTAACAGCTTAATAACTTGTTAGGACACAAGAAGATTAAACAATGCTGCGACTTATCCAAGTTATCTTATATTTATTGTTGGTCATACCCTCATCGTACGCATTTGAATCGTCATTCAGCAGCACATCAGGATGGCTATTTAATACGCTTTTTGAAACCACCGCATCCAGCTTTGACAATATATATAGTCAATCAGAAAGCCTGTCTACCGCTACTGAATATAGAAGCGTTAAGTGCGAGAGAGTTATTAAAGAGCCATACCTGTTCAATAACCTCAATGCGGGCATACTCAAAATTGAGGAAGTTCAATTGCAGCAAGCGAGTGAATTAATTAGAAAAATCGACAGTATTCAATTCTCGCTTTGTCAGGAGATGACAAATACGGGGCGATCATTATCATTCACCGTGACAGTAGGATCAGAAAGAACTGAAGTTATCAGGCTAGGACGCTCGGCAGAAACCCATCTTCTAGGAGCCAGAACACCTGAGGATTTCACAAGAGAACTTAGAAGGTACCAAGACGAGCTATTGTCGCGCTAAAATGCACCAAGGAGAATCAAATGAAAAAAAATCGATATATCATGCTAATCCTCATTTCCACACTTCAAGGCTGCATGCTGTTCCAATCCAAAACTGTAGAATGCAAAACGCAAATAGACTACTCCGGATATAACGTTCAAGTAACTGGTCTCGACATTCCCGTTGGTGGCGTAAATGTATTCCGTATCGGAAAGCTTGAGTTCAAACCAGAAAAAGTACAAGAAGCGAAAGAGACGACCCAAGCGTTGGATCTCCTTCAGTTTTCGGATTGCCAATTTGCGCTGCTTGTTCCCAAGGAGCAAGTGCTTGAGATTCGGAAGCACAGGGAAGCAACACTCGCTGCACTGGCAGAACTACTCAAATCAATAAATGCGGCAACAACAGAGACAGAACATCAGGTTGCGCTTGATGCCGGGAAAAAGAAGCTGGCAGATTTACAACAAGAAGCTCACGAAACATCAGGTAGCACCAAGCCCTAACGAATAAGGTTAGATTGTGTGAGCGATAGCGAGCCACAATCTGAACCGGTTGTTGGACAAGCCCGGTCGTAGTCGGAAAGCTGGCTTATTATAAGAAAATATCTTTTCGGATGT